>JBAXXO010000203.1:0-5848 GCA_037127855.1 Alphaproteobacteria bacterium | reverse complement strand
TTGCGAGTTGCGTTCAATCAGGTGAACCTGATTGAACGCGACTCGCTCTAGGGCAATACCTGCAACCAGAACCATGCCGTCAGGATCGAGATGGCCGTGGCGACCAGCACCGCAGAGGCGGCGACCTTGCGGCCCGTGCCGTACAGATGGGCGAACAGATAGGCGTTGACGCCGGGTGGCATGGCCGCCGTCACCACCGAGGACCGAAGCGATGGCACGTCGATCACAAAGACGAACCGCGCCAGACCATAGGTCACGACCGGATGTAGAATCAATGTGACGCCAACCACCAAAGCGATCAGCGCCCGGTCACCTTCCGGGCGATAGCGCAGCAGGATGCCGCCCAGACCGAACAGGGCGGCGGGCAATCCGGCGCGACCGATCATCTCGACCGCGGCACTGACGGCCAAGGGCACGGTCAGGCCCGACAGGTTGACGCTGATGCCCAGAATGATGCCGATGACAAGCGGTTGCGACAGGATTGCCCGCAAAACCTGCCGCCCCAAGGCCGGGCCCGACATGCCCTGGCTGCGGCTGCGGACCCATTCCATCAAGGCAATGCCAAAGGCGTAGAATGTCGGCGAATGCATGGCGATGATGGCATAATTGCCGGTCAGTGCCGCCGTACCGTAGGCACGCTCGGTGATCGGCAGGCCCAGCAACAGCGAGTTTGAGAACATGCAGGCAAAGCCGACCGCGACGCTTTCATCCAAAGGGCGGCCAAAGCCCTTATGCGCGCCGATGAAGCCGACGGCAAAGCCTGCGAATGCGCCGATGTAAAAGCTGAGCAGCATGCCGGGGTGAAAACTGGTGGACAGGTCCAGCGTCGAGATCGAGCCGAACAGCAGGCAGGGGATGGCAAAGCTTTGCGAAAAGCGCATCAGCCCGTCGACGGCCTCGGCGGACAGCAGTTTGGCCCGGGCTGCGGCATAGCCAAAGCCGATGATCAGAAACACGGGCAGGACAACGTCGATCAGGATGCCCATGGATCAGGGCTGATTGTCGAAATGAATCACGCGGCCGTCATAGGCGGGGGTGATGTGGGGCGGCAGTTCGGCCAGAAGGGTGGCGTAATCCATGTCCAGATGCATGTTGGTCAGCACGGCCTCAGTGGGGTTGGCGCGGGCAATCCAGTTCAGCGTCATGGCCAGATGGGCATGGGTCGGGTGGGGCGTGCGGCGCAGGGCATCGACAATCCAGCATTGCAGGCCCTGAAGCGCGGGCCAAGAGGCGTCTGGGATATTCACGGCGTCGGGCAGATAGGCGAGGGGGCCGATGCGGAACCCAACGGCATCCATCACGCCGTGATCGACCGCAAAGGGCAGAAACTCGATCGGGCCGGCTGGACCGGGAACCGCAAAGGCACCCACGATGCTGTGAAGGTTCAAGATCGGTGGATAGAAAGAGCCTTCGGGCTGGGTAAAGGCATAGGCGAAACGACTGATCAGCGCGTCCGAGGTCGGGCCATCGGCCCAGACCGGCAGCCGTGTCCGGGTGTTGAACACGATCTGGCGCAGATCGTCGATACCGTGGGTGTGGTCGGCATGCGAATGGGTGAACACGACGCCGTGCAGAACGCCAACCCCAGCGGCAAGTAGCTGCGCGCGCATGTCGGGCGTGGTATCGATCAGGACGCGGGTCACATCCTGACCCTGAAGGCGTTCGACCAGCAGCGAACAGCGCGTGCGCCGGTTGCGTGGATTGTTGGGGTCACAGTCGCCCCATAGCCCGCCCAATCGCGGCACACCGCCCGACGAGCCGCATCCCAGAATGGTGAAGCGCAGCGTCGCCATCACGCTGCGGCCTTGTGACGGGCCTTGGTGAACAGGCGGTCGAAATTGGCAGTGGTGGTTGCGGCGAATTCGGCCTCGGTCAGGCCGAAGAGGGTCGCACCGGTGCGGGCGGTAAAGGCGGTATAGGCCGGTTCGTTGCGCTTGCCGCGATGTGGGATGGGGGCGAGATAGGGGCTGTCGGTTTCCAGCAATATCCGGTTCAGGGGTGCGGCAGCAAAGATCGCCCGCAAATCGGTCGATTTGGGAAAGGTCGCAATGCCCGACATCGACAGGTAAAACCCCATCTCAAGTGCCGCCTGCGCCAGGGCGGCACCCGAAGAAAAGCAATGCATCACGCATGTATAGGGGGCGATCTTCATTTCCTGTTGCAGGATGCCGGCCATGTCGTCATCGGCATCGCGGGAATGGATGATCAGCGGCAACCGGGTTTCCTGCGCCGCCTGAATGTGGATGCGCAGCGAGATCTGCTGCACGGCGGCGCTTTCGGCGGTGTAGTGATAATCAAGCCCGGTTTCGCCCAGACCGACGAATTTGGGATGGCGCGACAGGGCCACAAGCTGTTCGACAGTCGCCATCGGTTCTTCGGCGGCGCTCATCGGGTGGGTGCCTGCGGCGTAAAACACACCCTCATAGGCCTCGGCGATGGTGCGGACCTGGGGTTCGTGGCGCAAACGGGTGCAAATGGTGACCATGCGGGTGACGCCGGCACTGCGGGCACGCGCGATGATCTGAGGCAAGGCATCCTTGAAATCGGGAAAGTCCAGATGGCAGTGGCTGTCAACAATTTCAGGTGCCGCAACTTCGGGGGCTGGGATGTCACGAATCGGGGCCATGGCTACCTTTGTGCGAGCATGCCCGCGACCTCGTCAATCTTCAGCACCATATCCAGCAGAAGTGCGGCAGGGTCAAGGTTGACCGCCCGGCCACGCCGCGCCCGGTTGCCCAAACTCTGCGCCAGATCGGCCCAGGCGCGGGCGGCCTGTCTATCGGGCGACAGGCGTTCGATCAGGGCCTGTTCGCCGCGTGCCGCCTCGGGTGGCAGTAGCGACAGGGTACCCGCCCGGGCAAGGCGCGACAGGAACAGATCGATCAATGTGACGATCAGGTCAAAGATCGGCTCGGCCCCGCGTCTGCCACCCTGCTCGGCCAGCGCCAAGGCCATCGGGCGGTCGAGACGGGGCAGGGTGGCGAACAGACGGATCAGCGCGGTGTAGAGCTTCAGCCCGTCAAGATTGGTCAGGGCAAAGGCCGCACCGACCGATCCGCCGGCCAGTTCGGCAAGCGCCACACTGTCTTGGGGTGCGACATCGCCGCCAGCCCCGGTCAGGGCCGCCGACAGATCATCCGCCGACAGGGGCATCAGCCGCAACTCGCGGCAGCGCGAGCGGATGGTGGGCAGCAAGCGGGCGGGCTGATGCGCGATCAGCAGCAAGGTCACACGGGCAGGCGGCTCTTCCAGCAGCTTTAGCAGGGCATTGGCGGCATTGATGTTCATGTCATCCACGGCATCGATGATCGCCACACGCTGTCCGCCATCGGCGGCAGACAGCGCGAAATAGGATTTCAGGCGGCGCACCTCGTCCACCGTGATTTCGGCGCGCGCGCGATCATTCTTGTCATCCCACGGTCGGCGCAACAGGAACAGACGCGATTCGGCCAAGGCGAGCATGCGGGCGCGCACCGGGTGCGTGTCGGCGATGTCGAGGGTGGTTGGGGAAGGTGGCGCGAACATGCCGCCGTCCTGCGCAGGCGTGGCCAGCAAGAACCGCGCCAGACGCCAGGCGAGTGTGGCCTTTCCGACACCGCGCGGGCCGCTGATCAGCCAGGCGTGATGCAAACGGCCAAGGTTCCATGCGGCCAGAAACTCGGCCTCGGCTGCGGATTGCCCCAGCAGATGCATGGTATGACGCGGGTGCGGGGCACCCATGATCGCGTCGGGTTCAGGGTTGTCGGTCATGTCCGCGCCAGATGGGCAAGGGCGCCGGCGGTGACTTGAGCTGCGACGGTGGTGGAGTCAACGTCACCCTCGATCACCTGAAAGCGTGGGTTTTGCGCGGCAAGGGCCAGGAATCCCGCGCGCATCTGCTTTTGCAGGGTCAGGCCCATGTCTTCGAACCGCGTCTCATGCCCGGCGCGGGCTTGCGCGCGACGCAAACCCATGGCGGCGTCGATGTCGATCAGAAAGGTCAGGTCGGGTTCGATGCCGATCATCAGGTCGTGCAACTGGTCGACCACCGCCACCAGATCGCCGCGTGAGATGCCCTGATACATGCGCGTGCTGTCGGCAAAGCGGTCGGTGATGACCACGTCACCACGGGCGAGGGCGGGCAGGATGGTCTTTTCCAGATGGTCGCGGCGGGCGGCGGTGAACAGGAGGATTTCGGTCTCGGCAGACCAGCGGTCGGGGTCGCCTTGCAGCACCAGACGGCGGATATCCTCGGCGCCGGGGCTGCCGCCGGGTTCGCGCGTCAAGGTAACGTTATGGCCATGGGCGCGCAGGGTCTCGGCCAGCAGGCGGCACTGGGTGGACTTGCCCGATCCGTCGATCCCCTCGAACGAAAAGAACCGGCCAGAGGGCGCTAGCCGGGCCATGGCGTCAGACGCCGTAACGGCTGCGCAATGCCGTGACGGCCACCATCACACGGTCCATGAATCCCGCCGTGCCGATGTCGGTGGCTGCCAGCAGGTCGACCACATG
The DNA here is from genome assembly GCA_037127855.1 of Alphaproteobacteria bacterium. Lineage (GTDB taxonomy): Bacteria > Pseudomonadota > Alphaproteobacteria > Rhodobacterales > Rhodobacteraceae > Stagnihabitans. Next base: position 1,357 of record JBAXXO010000203.1, on the reverse strand, counting down.
GTCGGGCATGTCGGGCAGGCGGATCACCAGTTTGGCCAGTTTGGTGCCCTTGGCCACCGGGGCCTTGATCGGGCTGGTATAGACCACCTCGCCGGGAATGCCGCCCGCGGTACCGGCAGGGACCAACAGGCGCAGGTCCTGATCAGACACCAGCCCGACCTTGGCTGCATCGCCCAGGAACACCTCGGCCTGCGCAATCTCGGTGTCGGCCTTGATCACGGTTTGCAGGGTGAACTGGCGAAAGGCCCAATTGGTGATCCGCTCTGCCTCCATCGCGCGGTCCTTGTCGCTTGTCAGCCCGTTAAAGGCAAAGATGATCCGCCGCTCACCCTGCTTGACCGAGCCGACCATGCCGAATCCGGCCTCCTGGGTGTGGCCGGTTTTCAGTCCGTCGGCACCAATGCCCAGCTTTAACAGTGGGTTGCGGTTGCCAGCATTGGCCGGAGCGCGGCCTTTGTAGTTGAAATCGGTTTCGGCAAAGATCTTGTACAATTCCGGATAGGTTTCGATGATATGGGCCGAAAGCATGCCCAGATCGCGCATGCTCATGCGCTGTCCGGGGTCGGGCCAACCCGAGGAATTGGCAAAAGTCGATTGTTCCAGCCCCAGCACACGGGCCTGTTCGGTCATCTTGCGGGCAAACTCGCTTTCGGACCCTTCAAGACCTTCGGCCACCACGGTGCAGGCATCATTGCCGGAATTGACGATCATGCCCTGTATCAGTTCCTTGACCGTGGGCCGGTCGCCCTCTTGCAGATACATGGTCGAGCCGCCCAGCGCGGTATAGCTGACAGCCTTTGCCGAGACGCCAAAGGTGGTGTCCATCTGCACCCGGCCCTGCGCCAGTGCCTCGAACAGCAATTCGATCGTCATCAGTTTGGACATCGAGGCGGGCGGCACAGCTTCGTTGCCGCCCTTGTCCAGCAAGACGGTCTGGGTGGTCACGTCATAGACCCAGGCATGGCTGGCAGAGGTTTCAAAGGCGCGGGCGGGCAGCGCCAGGCTGGCCAGAAGCACAGTGGCGCCAAGGGCGATCTTGCGCAGGGTGCGGATCATGGGGTGGTCCTATCGTTTGATGACATAGGCATCCTTGAACCCGGCTTTCTTGATCTTGCCGAGCATGGCCGCATCGCCGCTGGCCACCACGCTCCACAAGGGTTTGCCAAGGCTGCTTTCCTTGCGGATATTGGCGGTGATGCCGGATTTGGCAAGGGTTGCGACAGCGCGGTTGGCATTCGCCTCGACCGAGAAGATGCCGATCTGGATTGCAGCACCACCCTGTGCCGCAGCGGCGGGTTTGGGGGCCGGGGCTGCGGATTGGGCGGCGGGCGGCGCGGCGACCGCAGCTTTTGCCGTG
>JBAXXO010000202.1:0-5848 GCA_037127855.1 Alphaproteobacteria bacterium | reverse complement strand
GGCCACAAACCGCCCGGGCAAATCCGTAGAATACGCTCTCCCCATCAATGCCGACACCCTTCACGGCAGTCAGTTTGAATCAGAAATCAAGCCGGATGGGAATCCCAAGGGTTCAAGCTGGTCGTGTCCCACTCTAGCGTGTCTGGTTTTCATGGAAACAGGCCAATCGAAAAACGCGTTCGAGCCTTGGCGAGAGGCAGCGATTTTTGACTCCGTTGGAACCAGACACGCTTTGGGTGCCGGCGCAGCGCGCAATCCGCGCCCGTCGCGACAGGCCAAACCCCTGCCCTGCCCGATTCGCGACACATGGTTAACGCTGCAAATCCGCACCGGCGTGTAGTGGCAATGTAGGCGGATTGTAGGTGGATTGTAGGTTGCAATTTCGCCAAAAATCTATAGGTTAACACAGCGTTTTCAGTGTGTTAACCCCGGCCAGCCCCCTCGGCCCGCTGCCACCTGCACCGATCCGCACATACCGCCTGTCCGGCCAGAATGGCCCGCGCAATGATCGCGGGAATTTCGGGCGCAAGGCCGATCGCTGCCAAAGTACGGCCCTGAAACCCGGCCTCGGCCAATGCGCGGGGGATGTCGCTTTTGACATGGCCGCCGCTGGCGGCAAAAAAAGGCAGACAGGCCGCACCGGGGTCATGGTTGCCGCAAGCCGACAGTTGCGGCACTTGATCAATGAACGCCGCTTCGATCTGCGGGATCAAGGCTTCCCGTCCAATCCGCCCGACCAAGTGCTGCGCGATATCGCAGGGCACTGAACTGCGCGATGACCCATGCGCGGCCAGAACAAGGCTGCTGGCACCTGACTGGCGGGCGTGCTGCACCGTCAGATCATGCAGCGCCGGGTCACATCCCAAAGGCTCCAACACCTGCCATTCGCCCCCCCCGGCCTCGGCCAGTTTTGCCGGCAGATGGCTGCGGGTGAACCAGCCCCCCGCCATGAACAGGGGATAGGCGCGACCCTTGACCCCATATGTAGCAATCGCCTTGGCCAAAGCGCCGGGTGCGGACAGGGTGGCAGAGCCCACGCGCCAGCCCGGCAAATGCGCTGCGACACGTGCTGCAAGGGCCGCAAGCTCGGCTTCCGCCGGGTCCGGGTCTGACGGTTGACCATGGCTGATGATCAGGGCGCAAGGGTTCATGGCGGGGATCCGGTCTGGCGGCTGGGCAAGGCGCCACCCGTGACATGGCTGCGGCAATGGACGACAAAGGCCACGACGGCGCGGCGTGGAATGGCACCCTTGGGCAGCGAAAGGCCAATAGTCATCGACCCTGCGGGCTGGTCAAGGGGCACGAACACGATCCGTCTCCTATCGGCGGCACAGTTGCGGCGGCAGGACTTGAGCAAAGGCCAGCAAACCGCCGACCTGCGGTGGCCTATGTGTTTTGGTCAATGTAACCAAGGGTCTACCCCTTGGCCATAGGGCCACCATGTGATCAGGGATCCCCGGCGACGCCGTAATTCGGCGCTTGGCCGGGGTCGCGTGCCCGTTGGACATAGGCGGCCAACTGTGGCGCATAGACATCCCAGGCCCGGGTGACGGCGTCGATCGGACAGGTGTCATCGACCCAGTCACAGCGCAATTCCGCGACGGACCAAGCCATGTCATCCACCATCAGCAAGCCGGCCGAATGCACCGGCCCAGCCTCGCCTCCGGCCTCACGACCGGCCCGCAAGGCGGCTATCAACCGATCACCCAGATCGCCCGAGGTGCCAAAACCTGCAATCATCGCGGCGGGCACATCAGGATTTGCCAAAAGGTTCCCACCGGCCACAACACCCGCCCCCTGCGCCACGTTCCACACCCCCAGACACTGGCTGCCCGAATGCGATGCAACCCGACCCTGACCATCCACAGCCAGCAGCTGCCGGTACGCGATATGCGGGGTCGCCCCCACCAAACGCTCCATGGCTTGCGGGGCGGACAGGCCCCTTGCCATCAGATCCAGCAATGCCGGCCCAAGTGCAGGATCGGTGATATTCTGCGTGGCTGCGACACCTACTCCCGCCCGGGCATGGGCACAGCGCGCCGCCACCGCTGGAGACGAGGATGATATGACCATGCCGAAACGTCTGGTCTGGCTGCAATGTGCGAGAAGCGAGAATGTCATCGGTTTCCCTGATTGATGCCCCCGGCCGGCCGTCTGCCCCCCGGCGAACCGAGGATAACTGCTAGAAAATGAACGCGACCCGCCACTTCGATGCGAATAAGACACGGGGAAAGCGGCAATGCCAGTGCGTATTGATGCCAGTGCGTATTATTGCCGTGCCGGTGTGAAACCCCCAAGGATCGCGCTGGGTCAATCTGGGATGACGGCAATCGCGTCGATTTCCACCAACCACTCAGGGCGGGCAAGGGCTGTCACAACAATGCCAGTCGAAACGGGGTGCACGCCGCGGATGTATTCACCCATTGTGCGATAGACCGCCTCTCGGTGGCGGACGTCGGTCAGATAGACCACGACCTTGCACAGATGCTCCATCCTGCCGCCGCATTCTTCGATCAATTGCTGGATGTTCTGCATGACTTTGTGTGTTTGTTCCACCGCATCGTGACTGTCGATATTCGCCGAGGTTTCAATGTCTTGCGGGCATTGGCCGCGCAGGAAGATGGTGGTGCCGCGGGCGATGACGGCCTGTGCCAGATCGTTATCCAGATTCTGTTCGGGATAGGTGTCTTTGGTGTTGAACTTGCGGTGTCGGGTATGGGCCACAGGATTTCCTTCAAGACGACTTGCTGGTGCTGCCGGACTGCGTCGCAGCTTCGGCGCTGAAAAGAGCGGGGTCTGTATCTGCGAGTTTGGCATAGGCGCGGTCGGCATAGATCAGCGCCGGACCCTGCGGCGGCAGGTAGACCGATTGCACCGCGCCGACAAAGATATGGTGGGTGCCGATGCGAAGATTTTGGATCAGCTCGCACTCAAATCCGACGAGAGGGTCGAGCAGGCGTGGCGTGCCGAGCGGCATCAATTCCCATTCTGCCACGGCGAACTTGTCGGCGAACTGTTCGGCAAAGCGGCCTGCGAACACATCGGCGATCTGAATTTGATCGCCGCGCAGCATGTTTACACAAAAGACGCCGTTCCCGATGATGCGGGGGGCAGCCTGCGCCGTATGTTTTACGCAGATCAACAAGGTGGGATGGTCACCATCAGCCGAAACCGAGACCATGGTCGACAATGTCAGCCCCGCACGTCCCGCAACGCCATCGGTCGTCACAACGGTCACCGTTTGGACGGCGCGGGACATGCCCTGCACAAAGGCGTCGCGGATCTTGGGCGTCATGATTGTCTCGCGCAGGTTCGGGATGTTGGCAGAAGCTATGCCCGAACGTCTTTGGATATGGGGCCGGGGCGGTCAAGGTCAATCCGGCATCCGCGAGGCGATATAGGTTGCAAATTCGAAATTCGGACGTTCGAGGTGGCTGAGGGGTCCAGGCGACGACATGCCCGAAATCAGGCCCTGGTAGACCTTTTCCGTGCAGGCCTTGTCCTCGACATTGACGGCATCCAGCAGCACTTTGACTGCGGCAAGATGGTCGGCCGCCGCGGGGTCGGCGCACCAGTCGCCGCTCATCCCGCCACCATACACGACATTCACATGGCCTGGCCCGTCAGGTGTCAGGCAAAGGTACCAGAAATAGCCCGGGGTCAGGGTGATCAGCAGCGCCGGATAGATGGACAGCAGCCAGGTGATTCGTCGTTGATCGCCTATCAGGGCTGTGTTGGACGGATGGGCGAGTGTCAGCGGCAGCGTATCATTCTTGATGATGTAGTGATAGTTGAACGCAAGCGAGCCCTTGGGGCATGTCATCTTCATCAGATCTACCGTGCCGCCAATGGTACCGGAATGGCAGACCGGAAGGTGGTAGCTTTCCATGAAATTCTCGGCCAGCACCTTCCAGTTCGTCGCCCAGCGGAAGTTTTCGCGAAAGGTTTCTTTGCAGGAGGCCATGTCGAGATAGCCGACAAGGCTTTCGACCTCTTTCAGCTGCACATGTGGCGAGGGTGCGTCCGGGTTCAGCGTGACCATGATCCAGCCCAGCCAATCCTCGACCCGAACCTGTGGCAGGCCGATCTGTTCCTTGCAAAAGCTTTCATTGGCCCCCATCGCCGGGGCGCCCCGCAGTCTGCCGTCGAGGTTGTAGGTCCATGCGTGGTAAGGGCATACGATGGCGCGGACATTGCCCGCACCTTCCAGCAGGGTTGACATCCGGTGCCGGCACACATTTGACAGACCACGCAGTACACCCTCGTTGTCGCGCAGAATGATGATAGGCTCGCCCGAGATGGTCATGGTCAGATAGTCGCCCGGCACTTTCAGAACATCGGCACGGCCCGCGGAAAGCCAGTCTTTCTCAAAGATGTTCTTTTGCTCGAGCGCCAGAAACTCGGGCGAGGTGTAGACGGATTTCGGCATGGCGCGGGCCTTGTTGAAAGGCACAGCCACATTGGCGCGCAGTTCGTCAAGCGGGGTTAGGCTGGTGTCCTGACGGTTCATTGGCGTTCCAGGGATTATTTGGGTTGTAATTGAATCAAGCATGCTTGCGCGGAAAAGTCATCAGTTGGCGTTGCGTGCGTTGCGCGACCAGTGTCTGGCAAAGCGCGGCTTTGCGAAAGCAATATCTCCACATGTCCGGCTAAGGCCAAGGCCAGACAGTCAGGTGGTTTTGCTTTGATGTTGCGATGTCGGGCATGTGGGATTAAGCGGGCTGAATGAAGATATTGTTTCTGGGCGATGTGATGGGGCGGTCTGGGCGGGCCGCAGTGGCCGAGCGCCTGCCGGGGCTGCGTCAGACTTGGGGCTTGGACTTTGTCGTTGTGAACGCCGAAAACGCCTCTCAGGGGGCCGGTCTGACCGCTGACCATGCCAAGGAATTGTTTGCCGCCGGGGCCGATTGTGTGACCCTTGGCGACCATGCTTTTGACCAAAAGGACATGATCGGTTTTTGCGAACAGGACGGACGAGTTATCCGGCCCTTGAATTTTTCCAAGGTCGCTCCGGGGCGCGGTGCCAAAGTCTTTACCGCCACACAGGGCCGCCGGGTTCTGGTGATGCAAGTGCTTGGGCAGGTGTTCATGAAGCGCCCGTTTGACGATCCGTTCAGCGCGGTCGAGGCGGTGTTGAAGACTCATCCTATGGGCGGTGCAGTTCAGGCGACGATCGTGGAGATTCATGCCGAGGCGACATCGGAAAAGATGGCCATGGGACATTGGTGCGATGGCCAAGCCTCACTGGTGGTTGGTACGCATACACATGTGCCGACTGCCGACGCAATGATCATGTCCAAAGGGACGGCCTATTTGAGTGATGCGGGCATGTGTGGCGATTATGATTCTGTAATCGGGATGGAAAAGCTGGAGCCTTTGCGGCGCTTCCTCACGGGCATGCACTCAGCGCGGTTCGAACCCGCAGGGGGCGAAGCGACGGTGAGCGGGATTTACATTGAGACGGATGACAAGACCGGTCGCGCGCTGCGGGTGGCCATGGTGCGCCAGGGCGGAAAGCTGAGCCAGTCCGGCGCGTGACATCTGCCGTCGAGGTGTGGCCGTCAACGCATATCATCGGGTATGCATCATGATTGATACCGGTTAGCGGGACGCCAATGTGATCGTGCTGACCAGTATTGTCTTTTCTAAGCATGTTCGCGCGGGCTGGCCAACGGATTGCGGGCGTGATTCAGTTTTTGCCAGATCGTGTCCCGCCGCATGGTGTGGCTCGCTGGCAGCAAGGCCGCCCGCGCTGCGCTTTCGCTTGGCTGGCGGTGCGGGCGGCGTTGCGGGTGGGGATCGGTGATCTCGGCTGGGTTTGGGTTGCGAGTCTCAACCGTGATCTGCA
>JBAXXO010000201.1:0-5891 GCA_037127855.1 Alphaproteobacteria bacterium | reverse complement strand
CCTGCGTTTAACCACAGCCCAGACAATTTGTCTAAACCTGTGCGTGATACTGGCCCAGATACTGGCCCAAATACCTTCTTTCTGCCCGGCATCATGGTTTGCCTGTCCTGGATTGCACTCAATCTGACTCGGATCGAGTGCAATCCGCTCTAGCGCGTCAAGCCCGGAACCCACAACACGTCGCGCGCGCCGTCGTCGTTGGCGATGCGTCCGGCGACAAAGAACCAGTCTGACAGCCGGTTGAGATAGCGGATCGCCTCGGGGTTGATGGGGTCATGCGACGCCAGTTCCACCACCAGACGCTCGGCCCGGCGGCAAATGGTGCGGCACAGGTGCAGATGGGCAGCCAGCGGCGCGCCGCCGGGCAGCACAAAGCTGCGCAGAGGGGTCAGGCGGACGTTCATCGCGTCAATCTCCTGCTCCAGCCGGTCGACCTGAGCGGCGATGATGCGCAGACGGGGATAGGGTGCTGTGGCGTCGTTTTCCATGTCGGGCGTGCACAGATCGGCGCCAAGGTCGAACAGGTCATTCGAGATGCGCGCCAGCGCCGGGTCCAACGCGCCACCATGCAGGCGGGCCATGCCCAGCGCGGCATTGGTTTCATCGACGGTGCCATAAGAGGCGACGCGCAGGTCGTTTTTGCGCACGCGGTCACCGTTGCCCAGCGACGTTTCGCCAGCATCGCCGGTGCGGGTGTAGATCTTTGACAGGACGACCATCAGTGTGCTCCTCGGGATCTGGCCCAGGCGAAAAGGACGATCGCGACAACCGCCAGGGCCTGGGCGATGATCCTGTAGCGCATCAGTTTGTTCGAGTATTTTTGGCTGGTCGCGCCACCTTTGGTAAAGACGCCGATGCCGATCATCAGGATGATCAGCACGACCAGACAGACGATGGTGGCAAGCAAGAAGAGAGGGTCGATCATGCGGTGTTCCTTGTTCTGCGTCACACATAGACCCGAACCTGGAAAAAGCGAGGACGAAATGTCACCCTTTGGCGATCAGCCAATCAAGGGCCGCTGTCGGCAGCAGACGGCGGGCGAGACCCATCAGGTGGGTGGGGGTGGTGACGTAGTAGCGCGGTTTGGGACGTTTGGCGTCGAGCGCGCGGATCAGAGTCGCGGTCACGGCAGAGGCGGGCAGTTCGAATCGGTCCGGGCCGCGGCTGTCGTAAAGGCGGTGCAACAGGGCCTTGTATTCGTCGTGGCGGGGCGAGGCTTGCCAGTTGATCCAGCGTTCAAAATGCGGGATCGCGTTCGCACGGATGGAGGACGTGATCGGGCCGGGTTCAATCAGGATGATGTCGATGCCGGTGCCGCGCATTTCCAGCCGCAGGACATCGGTCAGCCCTTCCATCGCGAATTTCGTGGCGACGTAAGCGCCGCGCCAGCGGGCACCGACCAATCCCAGGACGGAAGAGCAGTTGATGATGCGACCATGGCCTTGGGCACGCATCATGGGCAGAATCCGGATGATCAGGTCGTGATAGCCGAACAGGTTGACCTCAAAGATCGCGCGCAAAGCGTCGCGGGGCAGGTCTTCGACGGCGCCGGGGCAGGCAAAAGCACCGTTGTTGTACAGGGCGTCTAGGGTCGGGGTGCGGGCCTGCAGTTCGGCAACCGCTGCAGCGATGCTGGCATCCGAGGCATAGTCGAGAGGAAAACTTTCAAGCCCCGCATTGCGCAGGCGGGCGCAGTCCGCCTCGGCCCGGCACGTGGCAAAGACGCGCCAGCCCTTGGCTTTCAGCCCATGCGCCGCATCATGACCGATACCCGAAGAACAGCCTGTTATCAGGATGGTGCGGGGCATGGCAGGTCCCTTGGCTGGAATTGGCACAGAATGCCCGCAAAGGTAGGGCATTGCAAACCATTGGTCGGCGGTTTTCGGATAATACGATTACCTTATCGGATTGTGGAAAAGGCAGATGAGTATTTGGGCCAATGTGAAACGGAGATGCGCTAATGGCTGAGCGTAAGCAGGCCGGTCGAAATGTAGCCTTCGACCCCGTCGCCTTCGATGCGGATGCGGGACCACCCTTCGATAGGTTGATCCTCGGCCACGACGAGAACCTGTTCGCCTTTGTTCAGGCTGCTGGTGACGGCAAAGTTGCGGCCGGGTCCGTCGCGCACATTGGCCTGACGGACCGCCACGCTGTACAGGATGCCGCCCGGGATCTGCGGGTCTGGAGGGTTGGTGGCAGGCTCGGCGCTGCTGGCGATGACAGCGTCCGTCGGGGGCGGCGGGGCCACAGATTGCGCGACAGGTTGCCTCACCGGTTGGGCGGGGATGAACACGGTTTGCGCGGGATCGGCACTCGCTACCGCGCTGGTGGTCATCTTCGCAGCAGCGGGTTGCGGTTGGCTTTCGGCCATCATCAGGCCATAGCGTTTCTGGCCATGGTCGGCCCCGAGAACGAGGGCTATCAGATAAAGACCGGCGCAGAGCATTAGGACTAGTCGAATCATCGCGCACCTGACGCACTTGTTACCAGCGCCGGATAGCATATTCCCTTTCACGACACTGTGAAAAAAGCAGGCGGCGCGGTCGATTTTCTTGAGGCGCGTTTCCGCTGGACCAAGGGGCGGGGGCGAATTAAGAAGCCCGGCATGGCTGATGAAGATGATGATGAAACACCAGACACTGGGGCCGTTTCTGTCCCTGACTCGATAACCGTCTCGGAGCCTTTGGCGCGGGCGATTGGCGAACGCTATCTGACCTATGCATTGTCAACCATCATGCATCGCGCCCTGCCCGATGCCCGTGACGGGTTGAAGCCGGTGCATCGCCGCATCCTGTACGCGATGAGCAGGCTGCGGCTGGCCTCGACCGGTGGGTTCTTGAAATCAGCCAAGATTGCCGGCGACACGATGGGGGATTTTCACCCCCATGGTGATGCCTCGATCTATGACGCGATGGCGCGTTTGGCGCAGGATTTCAACATGCGTTATCCGCTGGTGGACGGTCAGGGCAACTTTGGCAATATCGACGGGGACAACCCCGCTGCGCCGCGCTATACCGAAGCGCGGATGAGCCGTGTGGCCGAGGCCCTGTTGCAGGGTCTTGACGAGGATGCGGTCGATTTTCGGGACAATTATGACGGCCGGCTGCGCGAGCCCGTGGTCTTGCCTGCGGCCTTTCCCAATCTGCTGGCCAATGGCAGCAGCGGGATTGCGGTGGGAATGGCCACGAACATCCCGCCGCACAATCTGGATGAGTTGATCACTGGTTGTCAGGCCCTGCTGCGCGACCCCGATCTGACGGATGATGCACTGGCCGCAATGATTCCTGGTCCTGATTTTCCGACGGGCGGGGTGATCGTCGAGCAGCCCGACGCGATGGCGCAAGCCTATCGGACGGGGCGGGGGTCTTTTCGCACGCGGGCCAAGTGGCAGATCGAGGATCTGGGGCGCGGGGCGTGGCAGATCGTGGTCAGCGAGATTCCCTATCAGGTGGCGAAATCCAAGCTGATCGAGAAGCTGGCCGAGGTGATCCAGCTGAAAAAGGTGCCCTTGCTGGCCGATGTCCGCGATGAAAGCGCCGAGGATATCCGGATCGTGCTGGAGCCGCGCAGCCGTACGGTGGAGCCGGAGGTGCTGATGTCGGCCTTGTTTCGGCTGACCGAACTGGAAAGCCGGTTCAGCCTGAACATGAACGTGCTGATCGACGGCAAGGTGCCCAAGGTATGCTCCTTAAAAGAGGTGTTGCGGGCCTTTCTGGAACACCGGCGCGATGTGCTGCGGCGGCGCAGCCTGCACCGGATCGAAAAGATCGATCACCGTCTGGAAATTCTGGAAGGCTTTCTGATCACCTTTCTGAACCTGGACCGGGTGATCGACATCATCCGATATGACGACGACCCCAGGCGCGCACTGATGGCCGAGGATTGGGGTCGACCGCATGCGCGGGCAATGAGCGAGCGGGACTATGTGCCGCCCCCGCCGGCGGGTGAGGGCGAGTTGACCGAGGTGCAGGCCGAGGCGATCTTGAACATGCGGCTACGCAGTTTGCGTCGGCTGGAAGAGCTGGAGCTGATCGCCGAGCGTGACACGCTGATGAAAGAGCGCGCCGGTTTGTCCGATTTGCTGGACAGCGCGCGGCTGCAATGGAAGCAGATCGGCACCGAGCTTGAGGCGGTGCGCATGCAGTTTGGCCGACAGACGGTGCTGGGGCGTCGCAGGACCAGCTTTGCCGTGGTGGGCGAGGCCGAGGAGGTGTCGTTCGAAGCCATGATCGAGCGCGAGCCGATCACCGTGATTTGCAGCCAGATGGGCTGGATACGGGCGTTGAAGGGGCATGTCGATCTGGGTGCCGAACAGAAGTTCAAGGATGGCGACGGGCCCTTGTTCGCGTTTCACGCCGAGACGACCGACAAGATATTGCTGATCGGGGCGAATGGCCGGTTTTACACCTTGCTGGGTGTCAACCTGCCCGGTGGGCGCGGGATGGGCGAGCCGGTGCGGCTGATGGTGGACCTGCCGAATGATGCCGGGATCGTGGATCTGATGATTTGGCGCGGGGGAGAGCGGTTGTTGGTGGCTTCGACCGCCGGGGATGGGTTTGTGGTGCTGTCGGATGACGTTTTGGCGCAGACCAGGGCCGGCAAGCAGGTGATGACGCAGGGCGAGGGGGTGAAAATGGCGCTGTGCCGCAGGGTGCAGGGCGATCACGTCGCTGTCGTGGGGGATAATCGCAAGATGCTGGTGTTTGCGCTGTCCCAGTTGCCCGAGATGGGCAAGGGCAAGGGTGTACGCCTGCAGCGCTACAAGGATGGCGGGCTGTCGGATGCCACGACGTTTGATCTGGCCAAGGGTCTGTCGTGGAAAGACCCGGCGGGGCGCACGCGAACCGAGACCGACCTTGGCGAATGGCTGGCTGCCCGGGGCACGGCGGGGCGGATGGCACCGCGGGGCTTCCCGCGCGACAACAGGTTTTAGGGCGGCCCAGGGTCGGTGGGGCGGAGTTGCGCCCGTGGGGGGACGCCCGTGGTTGCGTGGTTTGATCGCGCGCGCTATGCAGCGAAGCTGGGCATGTCGCCCGACCGGAGCCTGTTTCATGTCGCTTTTGCGTGCGTTGTTGTTGATGGCGGGTTTGGGCCTGCTGACCGCTTGCGAAACCAATGACCTGAAAGAGCCGCGCCCGCCTTTGGGCGATTTCGTGCTGGGGTTGAACATCGCCGTGGCGGATCAGGCGCAGGCACCGGGGATTTCGCGGCAGGCCAAACCCGAAGAATGGAAGGCGGGCATTGAAAAGGCCATGACGGATCGGTTCGGGCGCTATGAGGGCAGCCGCATCTACAATTTTTCGATCCGGGTGGATGGCTATGTGCTGGCACCGCCGGGCCTGCCGATCGTCGCCTCGCCCCGGTCGGCATTGATTGCCACGGTCTATGTGTTCGAGGATGCGACACAGACGCTGCTGAACCCCGAGGGCAAGCAACTGACCATGGTCGAAGGCGTGTCGCCGGAAACCTTTCTGGGTTCGGGTCTGACGCAGAACAAATCCAAGCAGATCGAAAGGATGTCGTATCGCATGGCCTTGGCGGTGCAGAACTATCTGCTGGAAAACCCGGGCTGGTTCGGCCTGCCGCCCGAAGGGTCGCCAGAGCTTGCAGCGGCGGTTCCGGGCGCCGTTGCCCCGATGGACGCGCCCGTGACGACCGCCCCGGTGACGCCGGAGGTGACGCCCCCCGGGGGGCGCTCCGTCACCGACCCCGTATCAGACCCGGCGGCAAATTCGGTGACCCCGGTGCCTGCCAACTGACGCTTGATTTCCCGCGCCAAGCAGATTATTTCGCCGCCCGTGCAGATCGGGCCGGTTTGGCCCCCTAACCGAGGTGAGACCCAGATGGGTAAGGCAAAGTTTGAACGCAACAAACCGCATGTGAACATTGGC
>JBAXXO010000200.1:0-5934 GCA_037127855.1 Alphaproteobacteria bacterium | reverse complement strand
GGGCCGACTTAGGGCCGTTTCGTCGGCAGCGTTGAGGTGTTTGGTGTCGGAGGAGCGGACGTTGATGCAGGTCAATGCGCGCATGGCGGGACTATGTAGAAACACAGCCCGCGCGGGACGGCACATCAGCACTTTGCCCCCTGGTTGTACATGATTTGTGGCTAATCGATGACCTTCTGCAGGTGATGCATGCGCTTAGGCCAGGTTGCGCGCGAAATCGCCCGGAACTGTCGGCCTGACCCCTTGGGACTGTGCAAAAGGGCTTGCCCTGTGTTAGCGTTTCCATAATACGAACCCTAATGAGTCGTCTGTTGCAAGCGACCAGAACGAACGGGACAAGCATGGGGCAGTGCGCATGATCGGGCGGAAAGGCCGCAATCCGACGCCGGACATCGACAGGCCGAAAGGCTTTGACGATTTCGACATGCGTCTTGGTGACCTGATGCGTGGCGAGCGTGCCACGATGGGAAAATCGCTGCTGGATGTGCAGCGCGATTTGAAGATCAAGGCCAGCTACATTGCCGCTATCGAAAACGCCGATGTCAGCGCCTTTGAAACCCAAGGCTTTGTCGCAGGCTATGTGCGGTCCTATGCGCGATATCTGGGTATGGAGCCGGACACGACCTTTGCCCGGTTCTGTGTCGAGGCGCAGTTCGAGGTTGCGCATGGCATGTCGGCCGCGGCCTCGACCGCGACGGTCACGGCGGCGCGCAACCGCGGCCTGCCGCCCGAAAACCGCGACCCCTTTGTGAATGGCAGTTTTGTACCGCCGGGCGAAACCATGTTGTCGCGGGTGCAACCGGGGGCATTGGGGTCGCTGGCCGTTCTGATCACATTGATCGGGGCGCTTGGTTATGGCGGCTATTCGGTGTTGCAAGAGGTGCAGCGCGTGCAATTGGCCCCGGTGAACGAGGCGCCGTCGGTTGTGGCCGAGATAGACCCCTTGGGCAATGTGGCGGGCGAAGCGCCGCTGGTGCGGTCGGCCCCGGTTGTCGCGGAACGGTTGCCTGATACGGCGGCGGACCGTCTGTCCCGCCCCGAGGCGCTGACCGTGCCGGTGCTGACGGCCCGTGACGGGCCGATTGCCGCGATCAACCCGCGTGATGCCAGTGTAGCGCCGGCGGCCGAATTTGCGCCGCGTGTGCCGGGCATTGCGGCAGCGGGCATGGCCATGACGGACCCCAAGGTGCAGGTCGTGGCCGATGCTGCGCCGGGTGTCGCCATTCTGGCGGTCCGGCCGTCTTGGGTCAGGGTCTCGGCGGGCGATGGCACGGTGTTGTTCGAAAAGATTCTGGATGCGGGCGAGCGCTATGCCGTGCCGCCCTTGCAACTTGCGGCAGTCTTGCGGTCGGGCAATTCGGGGTCGGTCTATTTCGTGGTCAACGGCAAGACCTATGGCCCCGCAGCGCCCGGGGCACAGGTGGTCAAGAATGTGTCGCTGGCCGCGGACTCGCTGACGCAGGTTTATGCTTTGGCCGATCAGGCGGGCGATGTCGATCTGGCGCGATTTGCCGATGCGACTCCGGTCGTGTCGCCTGTTGTGCCGGTGCGGCCAGAACCCGGAAACTGACCCATCCGGGTTGCTGAAGCCTTGTTGCTGGCCTATCTTGGCCATGAACAAAGGGAGTGCGGCCATGACTCATAATCCGATCCGACCATGGCGCAACATTGACCGGCGCGTGTCGCGGCAAATCCGTGTGGGAAAGGTGCTGGTTGGCGGTGATGCGCCGATTTCGGTGCAGACCATGACCAACACGCTGACAACAGACATCAAGGCGACCATCGAACAGATTCAGCGCTGCGCCGTGGCCGGGGCTGATATCGTGCGGGTTTCGACGCCGGACGAAGAGTCGACCCGCGCCCTGCGCGAGATTGTGGCCGAAAGCCCGGTGCCGATCGTGGCCGACATCCATTTCCACTACAAGCGCGCGATCGAGGCCGCCGAGGCTGGTGCCGCCTGTCTGCGGATCAACCCCGGCAACATCGGCGCGCCCGAGCGTGTGCGTGAGGTGGTCAAGGCGGCCAAGGATCATGGCTGCTCGATCCGGATCGGCGTCAATGCCGGCTCGCTGGAGCGGCATCTGCTGGAAAAATATGGCGAGCCTTGCCCGGATGCGATGGTGGAATCGGGTCTGGATCACATCAAGCTTTTGCAGGACAACGATTTTCACGAATACAAGATCAGCGTCAAAGCCTCGGACGTGTTCATGGCTGCGGCGGCCTATCAACAATTGGCGGGGACCACGGATGCGCCGATCCATCTGGGCATCACCGAGGCCGGGGGTCTGGTGAGCGGCACGGTGAAATCGGCGATCGGGCTGGGGAATCTGTTGTGGATGGGGATTGGCGACACGATCCGGGTCAGCCTGTCGGCGGACCCGGTCGAAGAGGTGAAGGTGGGCTTTGAAATCCTGAAAAGCCTTGGCCTGCGGCACCGCGGCGTCACGATCATCTCTTGCCCGTCTTGTGCGCGGCAGGGTTTCGACGTCATTCAGACGGTGTCGGCGCTGGAGCAGCGTCTGGCGCATATCACCACCAGTCTGAGCCTGTCGATCATCGGCTGTGTGGTGAACGGGCCCGGCGAGGCGCTGATGACCGATATCGGGTTCACCGGTGGCGGCGCGGGGTCGGGGATGGTGTATCTGGCGGGCAAGCAGAGCCACAAGCTGGGCAATGCGGCAATGGTCGATCACATCGTGGAATTGGTGGAACAGAAGGCCGCCGAGATCGAGGCGGCGGAAGCGCTGGGCAAGCAGGCGGCGGAATGACCGAAGGGCACCCAAACATCGTGCATTGGTCGCAGATCGAACAGGCCGACCCCGGCAATTTTCAAGGCACCGATGAGCCGATGAGCAAGGGCGCGCCGCTGGGCGCGCATCTTGGCTTGCGGACGCTGGGTATACATCACATGCGCCTGGAACCGGGCCAGCGCACCTCGCTGCCCCATGCCGAAAGCCATGAGGAAGAGTTTGTGCATGTGATCAGCGGAACGCCGGATGTCTGGCTGGACGGGGTCTTGCATCGGCTGCGCCCCGGCTGTGCCGTGGGCTTTCCGGCAGGCACCGGGCTTGCCCATTCGGTCTTGAACAACACCGATGCCGAGGTCACTTTGCTGGTGGTTGGCAATGCGGACATGGCGGCCAACAGAATCGTCTATCCGGTCAACCCCGAGCGTCAGGCCATGCGGCCCGATTGGTGGCACGACGCGCCCGCCCGGGCGCGCGGGCCGCATGACGGGCTGTCGGACCTGCGGCGGGCCGGGTTGGACGCCAAGCATGATTGAGGTCAGCGACCTGCGCTTTGTGTTCGTGGTGACTTATGCGCGGTCCGGCTCGACCTTGCTGCAGAGCCTGTTAAACGCCTGCCCGGACGTGCAGATCCGGGGCGAGAACAGCAACACCTTGTTCCACATGTACAAAGCTGGCCAAGCGGTCGAGGCGACACGCGTATTCGGCCGCCATCCGCAGACAAGACAGGTGGATGAACCGTGGTTCGGGTCGTTCAAAGTGCGGCCAAAACTGTTCGAAGCCGGGCTGATCAACAATTTCGTCCGCAATGTCCTGGCTCCAGATGACGGGGTTAAGGTGACCGGGTTCAAGGAAGTCCGCTATACTCGTCATTTCATTCCGAAACCGGATTTCGCGCCCTATATGGATTTCCTGCTTGCCAAATTTCCGAACGCCAAGTTGGTGTTCAACACGCGGCCTGCGGCCGATGTCGCGAAATCCGCTTTCCACGCCAATCATCGACCCGATCAGATCATGGTTTGGGTGGCCGAGGCGGATGAAAACTTTGCTGCCTACAATGCCACGTCAGACCGCACCATCCTGATGCGCTATCAGGACTACACGAGGGACCACAGTCTGGTGCACCGGATGCTGGATTTCCTCGACCTGGACTGGAAGGCCGAGAGGGTCGAACAGGTCTTCGCCAAACCACTGGCCCATGCAAAAGCGGCAGTGCCCAAGACCTGAGGCTAGAGCGAGTTGTGTTCAATCAGGTTCACCTGATTGAACACAACTCGCTCTAGGTTTCGATTTCTTTGAATAAATCTGCCTATTCTACGCGCCCGGATCAGCTTGCCCTTTGTTCCGTCACGATCTGCCGCATGTCTTCTTCGGGCAGGTAGCCGCGCAACAGGGCATTGTTGATCACGAAGGTGGGCGTGCCGGTGATGTTCAGTTTGGCGGCGACATCGTGATTGGCTGCGATGATCGACGTGACCTTGTCGTCGCCCATCATGTCGAGGAGCGGCTGCGCCTCGAACCCCATCTTGACGGCGAGACGGCTGAGGGTCTCGGTATCGGGCGACCCGCGCAGGGCGATCAACGCGTCATGCGCCGCCTCATAGGCCGCGTCGCCGTGCAGCAGGCGCACCGCGATGGCAAAGCGCGAGGAGGCAACCGAATCATCGCCAAGGATCGGGAACTCTTTGACCACAAGCCGGATATTGCCGTCGGCCTTGATCAGGTCGGCGACCTCGGAATAGGCTTTGCGGCAATAGCCGCAGCGGTAATCCATGAATTCGACCACAGTGATGTCGCCATCCAGATTGCCGCCGACCCAGGAATTGGGGTCGTTCAGCAGGATGTCGCGGTTGTCCGACAGGAGCTGCTGATCCTTGTCGGCTGCGGCCTGGTCCTGACGGTCTTGCAGAATCTGCATCGCCTCCATCAGCACTTCGGGGTTGTCCAGCAGGTATTGGCGCACCTCGGTGCGAAAGGCCTGGCGGTCGGCGTCGGTCATTGGGGTTTGACCCAGCGCAGTGCTGGCCAGGAAAGCGATAGTGGCGGTCAGGGGGGCAAGGCGGCGCATCGGGAACCTATCGCTGGGCTTGACCTTGCGGTCAGGCGGGGGACTATTGCAGGCGAACATGGGGCAGAGCGATGAAGAGATCAAGCCGGGGTCAGGTTGATCCTTTTATTGTGATGGATGTGGTCGAGGCGGCGCGGGCCGCCGAAGAGGCCGGGCGGCATATCGTCCATATGGAGGTTGGACAGCCGTCGAGCCCGGCCCCTGCCGGGGCGCGGGCGGTTCTGGCGGCGGCGCTGGAGCAGTCGTCGCTGGGCTATACGACATCGCTGGGGATACCGGCCTTGCGGGCGGGCATCGCCGGTTTGTACCAGCGCTGGTATGGCATTGCGTTGGACCCCGCCCGGGTCATCGTGACGGCGGGGTCGTCGGGGGCGTTCTTGCTGGCCTTTACCGCGCTGTTCGATGCCGGTGAACGTGTCGGCATCAGCGAGCCCGGTTATCCCAGCTACCGGCAGATCCTGAAGGTGCTGTCACTGGTGCCGGTTGGCATTCCGGCGCGGCAAGAGAATCGGTTGCAGCCGGTGCCGACCGATCTGATGGGGATTGATCTGCAGGGGCTGATCCTCGCCTCGCCCGGCAATCCGTCGGGAACGATGTTGACGCGGGCTGCCTTGACGGCCTTGCAGGATCATGTGGCGGGGCGGGGCATCAGCCTTGTCTCGGACGAGATTTACCATGGGTTGCATTACGTTGACCGGGCGGTTTCAGCGCTGGAGATCACCGATGACGTTTATGTGATCAACTCGTTCTCTAAGTATTTCAGCATGACGGGGTGGCGGGTGGGCTGGATGGTGGTGCCGCAGGATCATGTGCGCACGGTCGAGCGGCTGGCGCAGAACATGTTTATCTGCGCGCCCCATGCGGCGCAGGTCGTGGCGTTGGCGGCCTTGGATTGTGTGGAGGAGTTGGAAGGGAACCGGGCGACCTATGCCAAAAACCGGGCGTTGATGCTGGAGGGGTTGCCGCTGGCCGGGTTTGACCGGATCGCACCGCCGGATGGGGCGTTCTATATCTATGCGGATGTCAGCGCCTTGACCAATGACAGTCTGGCCCTTGCGGCGGAGTTGCTGCGCGAGGCGGGTTACTCCGCCGAGGAGATCGCGCAGCTGGAAGGACTTG
>JBAXXO010000199.1:0-5962 GCA_037127855.1 Alphaproteobacteria bacterium | reverse complement strand
CCGACTTTCACCTGGCCGAGATCAAGGCCCTGCTGGACGCCGAGGGCGCCACCTACGCCGACTGAGCCATTGCCCGAACGTATCGCAGGGCACGGCCAGTGTTGACCTGCCATACCGTTGATTGCGCGCGGCGCCTCGGTGGTGCCGCCGTGATGGCCGCGCCCGTCCTGCCCATGATCGGCCGTGACGATCACCTCATTGCCCGCCGCAGGCCAAACCGGCCGCAAATGCGCCAAAGCCCGATCCATGCCGAAACAGGCATCATTCATTTCCGCGCAATCATGGAAAAAGCGGTGCCCCAGACTGTCCAGCGTGCAGATGTGCAGGTGTGCAGGATGCCGTAATCAATCCCCTTGACCACGCAAAGTCGCGTCAATGTGGCAAACAGATCGGCGTCCGCCGGACTTGTCTGGTCATACCCAGACTCCCCCATCATCGTGTGAAACCGCCCATGCGTGATCGGCCCACCCGGCTCGTCGTGTTCAATATCCCGTACCATATCAAAGGGATGGCGGTTAAAGAACGCGCTCCGGAACGAATGCGTCACCGCCCCGGTCACCACCCCGGCCTGCGCGGCCACCGAAAACATGTCGCGAAACGCCAGCCGCCGCCTTGTCTGATTGCCCCGGATGCCATGTACCTGCGGCGGCAACCCGGTGTGAATTGACGCATGACAGGTCCCCAAAGTGCTTGGCAAAACCGCCCGCATCTTCCAGACCCGCGTGGCACCCGCCGCCACCCACCCCTCCAGATTGCCAAACAGCTGCCGCCAATTGGCACAGAGCGTATTGCACGCAATCTGATTTCCATCGAGTGCAATCCAGGACAGGCAAGCCGCGCAGAATGTTGCGCGTTGCGTGGGCTCACGTGAACCTGACTCAACGCAACGCGCCCTGGGGCACCCCGTCCAGCATGATCCGCAGGACCTTGCGCATCGCAGCCCCTTTCATTTTGGCCCAAATATTCTCGGGGGCAGCAACTTTGCCAGCGGGCAAAGTTGCCTGGGGGTGGAAAACCCCCAGTCGGCCTGCCTCAATTCCCCGCACTGGCCATCCTGCGCCCGGCCAACACCCCTTCCAGCCAACCCAACCGCATTTCCGGCACCGAGGACAGCAACAAGTCGGTGTAATCGTCAAAGGGCGGCGTCAGCACGTCGGTCTTGGAGCCATAGCGCAGGACGCGGCCACGGTACATCACGGCAATCTTGTCGGCGATGGCCTTCACCGTCGCCAGATCATGCGTGATGAACAGATAGGCCACACCCTCGCGCGCCTGCAATTCCAACAGCAGCTTCAAGATACCATCCGCCACCAGCGGGTCCAGCGCACTGGTCACCTCGTCACAGATGATCAGCCTGGGCTTGGCGGCCAGGGCCCGCGCGATGCAGACCCGCTGCTTTTGTCCGCCCGACAGTTCCGCCGGATAGCGGTTGACAAAGCCCGCCCCCATTTCGATCTGGTCCAGCAATTCCTGCACCCGAATGCGCCGCGCCTCGCCCGTCAGGCCAAAGTAGAATTCCAGCGGCCGCCCGATGATCGTGGCCACGGTCTGGCGGGGGTTCATCGCCGTATCCGCCATCTGATAGATCATCTGCAACTCCCGCAGATCGTCCTTGCTGCGCGCCGCAAGGTCCGGGGCCAGAACCCGGCCCGCAAAGCTGATCCTGCCTTGCCCCGACGGCAACAGCCCGGTGATCACCCGCGCCAGCGTCGATTTGCCGCTGCCGCTTTCCCCCACCACCGCCAGGGTCTGCCCCGCGGCCACATCCAGCGTGACCTCGGCCAGCACATCCAAATTCGTGCCGCGATAGCGCGCCGTGACACCCTGCACGGCCAACACGGCATCCGAAAACACCTTTTCGACATGCGCGATCGACCGCACCGAGACCAGCGCCTTGGTATAGGCCTCGACCGGCGCGCTGATGATCTGCTCGGTGCTGCCATATTCGACCTTGCGGCCCCCCCTCAGCACCAGAATGTCATCCGCCACCTGCGCCACCACCGCCAGATCATGCGTGATATACAGCGCCGCCACCCCGGTGTCGCGAATGGCCTCCTTGATCGCGGCCAGCACCTCGATCTGGGTCGTGACATCCAGCGCCGTCGTCGGCTCGTCAAAGACCACCAGATCGGGCCTGGGGCACAGGGCCATTGCGGTCATCGCGCGCTGCAACTGCCCGCCCGACACCTGATGCGGATAGCGCCGGCCAAAGCTTTCGGGGTCTGGCAGGCCCAGCTTGGCAAACAACGCCACCGCCCGCGCCTCGGCCTCGGCCTTGGTCATCACCTTGTGCACCAGACTGGTCTCGATCACCTGTTCCATCAGGCGCTTGGCCGGGTTGAAGGCCGCCGCCGCCGATTGCGCGACATAGGTCACCTCGCGCCCGCGCAGGCTGCGCAAGTCCGCAGCGCCCGCACCGCGAATGTCCCGCCCGTTCAGCAGGATCTGCCCACCCGTCAACCGCACGCCGCCCCGGCCATAGGCCATGGCCGACAGGCCGATTGTCGATTTGCCTGCCCCGCTCTCGCCGATCAGCCCCAGTACCCGGCCCTTGCCGACCGTCACCGACACATCCTCGACCAAGGTCAGATGCCGTGGTGCCTCGCCCGGCGGATAGGCTGTCGCCTCGATCCGCAGGCCCCTGATCTCCAGCACATCCGCCACAGACGCCTCAGGCACCGCGCCCCCCTTTCAGACTGGTCGTGCGCGACAGCACCCAGTCGGCCACCAGATTGACGCTGATCGCCAGCGCCGCGATGGCCAGTGCAGGCATCAGCGCCGCTGCCTTGCCATAGATCAGCCCATCCTTGTTTTCCCGCACCATGCCGCCCCAATCCGACAGCGGCGGCTGAATGCCCAGACCCAGAAAACTCAGCGTGGATATGAACAGCACGGCAAAGATGAACCTCAGCCCGAACTCCGCGACCAAGGGCGACAAGGCATTGGGCAATATCTCGCGAAAGATGATCCAGGATTGCCGCTCGCCCCGCAACCGCGCCGCCTCGACATAGTCCATCACGGCAATATCCGCCGCCACGGCCCTGCTCAACCGAAACACCCGCGTCGAATCCAGCACGCCCATCACCAGAATCAACACCGTCAGGTTCAACGGCAGCACCGACAGCACCACCAGTGCCACGATCAGGGACGGCACCGCCATCATCAGATCGACCAGCCGCGACAGCACCATATCGATCCAGCCCCCCCGCACCACGGCCAGAAACCCGAAAAACGCCCCCATGGCGAACGACAGCAGCGACGACACCAGCGCCACAAAGAGTGTCACCTGCGCGCCATAGATCAGCCGGCTCAGGATATCGCGCCCGATCGTGTCGGTCCCCAACCAGAACCGGGCTGACGGCCCCTCCCACACCCCGCCCACCGCCGCATCGATGGGGTAGGGGGCGATGACCTGGGCAAAGACCGCCACCAGCACAAAGGCCGCCGTCAAACACAGCCCCAGCAATGCCGAAAACGGAAGCTTCATTTCGGATGCCTCAACCGTGGATTGGCGATGATCCCGATCACATCTGCCAGTATGTTCAGCCCGACATAGACCGCGGCAAAGATGATGCCCACCGCCTGCACCACCGGCAGGTCGCGCTTGGCGACATGATCGACCAGATATTGGCCAAGGGCATTGTAACTGAACACCACCTCGACCACGACCACGCCGACCACCAGATAGGCCATGTTGATCACCACCACCGAAATGATCGGTGCGATGGCATTGGGCAAGGCATGGCGCCAGATCACCTGCATCGGCGACAGCCCCTTCAGCTCCGCCGTCTCGATATAGGCCGACTGCATGACGTTCAAAATGGCCGCCCGTGTCATGCGCATCATATGCGCCAGCACGACCATCACCAGCACGATCACCGGCAGGGCAACGGCATGCAGCTTGGCCCACAGGCCCATCCCCGGAAAGATCATCGCCACCGGCTGAAACACCGGCACGACCTGCGTCAGCAGATAGATCACGAAATAGGCCGCCACGAACTCGGGCAATGAAATCGTGGCCAGCGTGATGCCGGAAATCACCTTGTCCGGCCAACGCCCGTGATAGCGCGCCGCCGTCAACCCCAACCCGATGGCCAGCGGCACGGCAATCACCCCGGCACAGGCGGCCAGAAACAAGGTGTTGCCCAGCCTTTGCCCGATGGATTTGGCAATATCGGTGCCATTGGTCAGCGATTTGCCAAAGTCACCCTGCAACGCGCCGCCCAGCCAGTGCAGATATCGTGTCAAAGGCGGTTCGTTCAGCCCCAGTTCGGCCCGCAGGTTGGCCAGCGCCACCGGCGTCGCCGATTGCCCCAGAATCGCCTGCGCCGTATCGCCGGGCAGCATCTGAACCCCGACAAAGATGACAAAGGACACCGCCAGCAACAGCAGCAGGCCCAGCGCAATGCGCTGGACCACCAGTTTTACAATCGGATGCACCTCAGGCGTTCAGCCAGCACAGGGCCAGCACCCTGCCATTCATTAGCGATCCGGCCGGGTTGGCCACCCAGCCGCCAACTTCGGCCCGACGCCCTTCGACAAAGTCGTTGAACATCGGCAGGATCAACCCGCCCGTGTCGCGGACCATCATCGCCATCTGCGAATACTCGGCCTTGCGCTTGGCCGCGTCCAACTCGCCGCGCGCCGCAATCAGCAACTTGTCGAATTCGGGGTTCACGAAACGGGTGTCGTTCCACTCTGCCGTCGACAGATAGGCGGTGGAATACATCTGGTCCTGCACCGGACGCCCGCCCCAATAGCTGGCGCAGAACGGAGCCACATTCCAGACATTGCTCCAATAGCCGTCATCCGGCTCCAGCTTGACCTGCAACGGAATGCCCGCCGCATTGGCCGAGGCTTGAAACAACTGCGCCGCCTCGACCGCGCCCGGAAAGGCCCCGGGTGCCACCTGCAACAGGATGGGCGAGCCGTCATGGCCCGACTTCTTATAGGCCTCGGTTGCCGCCGCCGGATCATATTTGCGCTGCGGGATGCTGTCGTCGAAATAGGGATAGGCCGCGTTGATCGGAAAGTCGTTGCCCACCGACCCCATGCCGCCCAGGATCTTTTCCACCATCTCCTCGCGGTTGATCGCCAGCTTCAACGCCATCCGCAGGTCGTTGTTGTCAAACGGTGCCTTGTCGCAATGCATGATGAACACGTAATGCCCCGGCCCCGCGGCGCGTTCGATGACCACATCGGTATTGCCCGCCAGCAATGCGACGATCTTGGGGTCGATCCGGTTCATCACCTGAATCTGCCCCGACTGGATCGCCGCCGTGCGTGCGGTGTTGTCGTTGATCACCAGAACCTCGGCCTGATCGACATGGCCACGGCTGCCGTCCCAGTAATTGGCGAACTTTTCAAAGGCAATCCGAACGCCGGGCTCGAACTCGGTAACCTTGTAGGCCCCCGTCCCCATACCCGATGTCGGATTGGCGCTGCCGCCGGCCTTTTGCACAATCAGATGGTAATCGGCCATCAGGAACGGCAGGTCGGCATTGGCCGAGGCCAGGGTCAGCGTTACCATGTCGCCCTCGGCCTTCATGTCGCTGATGCCCTTGACGATGCCCTGCGCGCCCGACTTGGTGTTCTCGTCGGTATGCCGCTTCAGCGTCGCCACCACATCCTCGGCGGTGACGGTGCCGCCGTCATGATATTCCACGCCTTTGCGGATCTTGAACATCCACTGCGTCGCATCGGCATTCGACGACACTTCCTCGGCCACGCGCAGCCCCAACTGTCCGTTCGATTCGACATCGACCAGCGTTTCGCCCCATGTCATGTTGACCTGAGCCGGGACTTCCGAGGCGGCCAGCGCGGGGTCCAGGCTGTCGGTGCTCGACCCACCCTGCATGCCCAATCGCATCATCCCGCCCTTGACCGGCCCCGCGGCCCGCGCGGCGGTGGCCAGCAGACTGCCCGCCATGCCCGCCGCCCCACCCAGCGCCCCGGCCCGACC
>JBAXXO010000198.1:0-5987 GCA_037127855.1 Alphaproteobacteria bacterium | reverse complement strand
GGGATTGACAAAATCGCCGGTGATCATTTCCGGGCGGCCCACGGCAGCCACCAGAATATCCGCGCCACGGCACATCCCCGCCAAATCACGGGTGCGGCTATGTGCGATCGTCACCGTGCAACTGTCGCCCAACAGCAGTTGCGCCATCGGCTTGCCGACGATGTTCGACCGCCCCACCACCACGGCATTCAGCCCCGACAGCGACCCATGATGATCGCGCAGCATCATCAAGCAGCCCAGCGGCGTACAAGGCACCATGCTTTTCTGCCCCGTGCCAAGCAACCCGACATTCGAGATGTGGAACCCATCAACATCCTTGACCGGAGCAATGCTGTTGATGACCAGATCCGCATTCAGATGCGATGGCAGCGGCAATTGCACAAGGATGCCATGTACCGCGGGATCGGCATTCAGGCGGCGGACCAAGGCCATCAAATCCGCCTCGGTCGTTTCGACCGGCAGCCGATATTCGAACGAGGCCATGCCGACCTCGATTGTCGCGGCGTGTTTGTTGCGGACATAGACCTGACTGGCCGGATCTTCGCCCACCAGCACCACGGCCAGACCCGGCGTTATGCCCTGCACCTCGCGCAGACGTGCCACCTGCGCCTGCACCTCTGCTCTTACTCGGGCCGCAAAAGCCTTGCCGTCAATCACCGTCGCCGTCATCTGTAGATTTCCCTTTGGTCGGGCGTCTGGACCACGCCGCCGGTTAAGGCCCTCAGACCGGGCAGGTTGCATCGGCCATCAGGGCCTATTCCTGTCGGTTCATGCGCTGCAATGTCAGCCAAAAAGGCAATGACAGCAGCGCCAAAATACTTGGCCCTGCCGCCAGCACCGCCATCGACACATGCCCCGTCACATGGCCGTGTTGCAAGATCCAGATTGCAAGCCGGTAGCCAATGATCGACAGAACCAGTGTAACACCAATCGACGTGACAAGCAGCGTCGACGACAGTAGCCGATAGATCAGTCCCCGTTCTTCAGACATCCTCACCCCCGACAAATGTTGCAAAACTATCATCGACTCGCAGCGTTGCCAATCACTGGTCTGTAGGTCCCTTTACGGCCATCGCTGAATCTGTTCCGGCATCGCTTGGCCCCAAAACGGCTTCCTCCCGCTCGATCGACCATTGGATGACCTTACGCCACAGCTTTTCCAGCTTGTCGGGTGGCAGGCCATGCGCCACGGCATGAGCCCTGACCTTGGCCACCACATCCTCGATCCGCGCCTCGATCCGCGCGGGCAGACCCAACCGGGCCTTGATCACTGCGGCCCGGTCGATGAAGCCAACCCGTTCGGCAAACAGGGCGACCAGTTCGGCATCTATCCGGTCAATCTCGACCCGCAGTTCGGCCATTGTCGTACATTCGGCTGCTGTCTTGCCCATCTTGCGACCTCTGCTTGGTGGCGCCCAATTAGCGCAGAACGCCCACCAGGACAATTCAGCACCAACGCAAATCGCCGCAGAACCGCTTGGCCCTAGAATAGGCCTTCGACATTGCCATCCGCATTCAGCCGGATCACCTCGGCCGAGGGTACCTTGGGCAGGCCGGGCATGGTCATGACCTCGCCGCAGATCGCGACGACAAAACCGGCACCGGCCGACAGGCGTACTTCGCGCACGGGCACGCTGTGTCCCACGGGGGCACCACGCACGGTCGGATCAGTGGTAAAGCTGTATTGCGTCTTGGCCACACAGATCGGCAGATGGCCATAACCGGCCGCCTCCCATGCCTTCAACTGATCGCGGATCGACTTGTCGGCGATCACCGAGTCGGCATGGTAAATGCGCTTGGCGATGGTTTCCAGCTTTTGGAACAGTGGCATCTCGTCAGGATAGAGCGGCGCAAAGTTCGCCGCGCCCGATTCGGCCAGTTGCACGACCTTGTGCGCCAATTCCTCAATGCCAGCCGAGCCATTGGCCCAATGCTTGCAAAGGATCGCCTCGGCACCCTGATCGGCGACATAGGCTTTGACGGCCGCAATCTCGGCGTCGGTGTCGCTGAAAAAGTGGTTGATGGCGACGACAACCGGCACACCAAAGCCTTTGACGTTACCAATGTGGCGACCAAGATTTGGGCAGCCTTTCTTGACGGCCTCGACATTCTCGGCCCCCAGATCGGCCTTCGCCACCCCGCCATTCATCTTCATCGCACGCACCGTGGCGACGATCACCGCGGCAGCAGGCTTCAGCCCGGCCTTGCGGCACTTGATGTCAAAGAACTTTTCCGCGCCAAGGTCGGCACCGAAACCAGCTTCGGTGACGACATATTCGCCCAGCTTCAGCGCGGTCTTTGTGGCGATGACAGAGTTGCAGCCATGCGCGATGTTGGCAAAGGGCCCGCCATGCACAAAGGCAGGATTGTTTTCCAGCGTCTGCACCAGATTGGGCTGCATCGCATCTTTCAGCAGCACTGTCATGGCGCCATCAGCCTTGATGTCGCGGCAATAGATCGGCGTCTTGTCGCGGGTATAAGCCACGACGATATCGCCCAGCCGCTTCTCCAGGTCGGCCAGATCATTCGACAGGCACAAAATCGCCATCACCTCCGAAGCGACGGTGATGTCAAACCCGGTTTGACGCGGGAAACCGTTCGACACGCCACCCAGCGACACCACGATATCGCGCAGCGCGCGGTCGTTCATGTCCATCACGCGACGCCAGACAATGCGACGCTCGTCGATGTCCAGCGCATTGCCCCAATAAATGTGGTTGTCGATCATCGCCGACAGCAAGTTGTGGGCACTGGTGATGGCGTGGAAATCGCCGGTAAAATGCAGGTTCATCTCTTCCATCGGCACGACCTGGCTGTAGCCACCGCCTGCAGCCCCGCCCTTCATCCCGAAATTTGGGCCCAAAGACGCCTCGCGGATGCAGACCACGGCTTTTTTGCCAATACGGTTCAGCCCGTCGCCTAGACCCACCGTGGTCGTGGTCTTGCCCTCGCCTGCAGGTGTCGGGTTGATCGCGGTCACAAGGATCAACTTGCCATTCGGGCGGTCCGCCAGCGAAGCGATGAAGTCCTGACCCACCTTGGCCTTGTCATGGCCGTAAGGCAGCAGATGCTCGGATGGGATGCCCAATTTCCCGCCAATTGCCTGGATCGGCAACTTTTTGCCCTCACGTGCAATCTCGATATCGGTCTTGAAGGCCATGTCTGTCTCCCAAAGGATCGGGTTTTTCCCATTTCGCGTCGGTGTACCGCAAGAAGCGTCATCGACAAATCACTTTACCGACTTTCCCGGCTTCAAATTCGTCTTAATCGGTTTCCGATAGGAAACCCAAGTCCGGCGGCGGAAAGCTGGTGCCGGAAAACTGCACCAAGTTTTTGGTAACGCCGAATGGCACGGAACAGGGTCAGGTCCTTTTAACGGTTTTGGCCGATCCTGTCGCGGGTGGCGGAGTTGGGTGCATGCAAAACGATGTCTATATCCTCGACCTTTTGGTCACGGGGGCTGAGTTTGTCAGCGTTATCGACGACGGGACGGGTATCGACACCATCTTGGTGTCAGGACTGTACAGCGAAAGTGTTGACATTGACCTCGCGTGGACAATCATCGACGGCAAACCCTACAGTGCCACCAGCCGCTTTGTCTCGGCGCTGCGGGCAAACCATCAGCTGGTGATCTTTGGCCAGATCGAAAACGTCGTTGGCAGCAATGGGTCCGATTGCATCGCCGGCAATGGTCTGGCCAACGCGCTTAGCGGTGACCGCTGGCCGTCGGGCCTTGGTGCGGCAGACACGCTTTGGGGCGGCGGTGGCGACGACAACCTGTATGGCGGCGCGGGGGATGACCATATGTCCGGCGGCACCGATGACGATGCGTTATGGGGTGACGCGGGCAACGACTCGCTTGTTGGCGGAACTGGCGCCGATACGCTGGAAGGTGGCATGGGCGCAGACACGCTGGACGGTGGCGGCAACCCTGGGGACACCCTGTCTTATGCCAAGTCACGTAGCGGTATGAATTTGACCCTGCGGGCAGATGCCGCGACAATCGGCAAAGGCGGTGACGCCGCGGGTGACTGGATCTCGGGCTTTGCGCAAGTGATCGGCTCGGCCAAAAACGACCTCATCACCTTCGCGGAAAAGTCGACCCTGCCCTTTGGCCAAAGTGACAACACGGTCTATGGCGGTGCCGGGCGCGACCGTATCTCGCTGGGCGGTGGCGATGATGCCGGCCATGGCGGTAGCGGCGACGATAGTCTGTTCGGCGAGCTTGGCCGCGACACCTTGTCAGGGGACGATGGCCGGGATCAGCTGTTCGGCGGCCTTGGTCAGGATGTCTTGACCGGCGGCGCCGGCGCGGATCGGTTCATTTTCATCATCGCAGACGTCAGTCGCCCCGACGCAGCCGATGTCATCACCGATTTCAACCCCTTGGACGGCGACCGCATCGACCTTGGCCCAATCGATGCCGACGCGGGTCTTGCCGGCAATCAGGCCTTTGACCTGATCAGTGACGATTTCACCGGGCGGGCGGGCGAGTTGCGGGTCGCAGTGCAGGGCAGCGACCTTGCCTTGTTTGCCGACACGAATGGCGACGCGCAGGCGGATTTCGCCCTGTTGTTGCAAAACTGCGACGGGCAGAGCTTGACCGATCTCATCCTGTAACTTTTTTTATTTCAATCCAACAATAACTGTCCGGATTTCGAAAAATCCTTCTAGCCTTCGTCTCCTGAATATTTCTGTCAAACGGGGAATCTCATGGCAAACAACACTTACCGCGTCGACCTTTTGGTGCCTGCCGCCGGGGATTTGACCGTCACCGATGATGGAACCGGCACCGATCGGTTGGTAATTGTCGGCACTTATATTTCGGAGTGTTATGTCAACCTGAATTACGACGGGACCTTTCCAATCAGTTCAAAAGCATGGGGCGCTTTTCACACGGGCTTAAACGGCGAATTCCGCCACAATTTGTACGTCAACGGCTTGATCGAAAACGTCCGGGGCAGCGACGGTGCCGATTGGATCGACGGCAACGAGGCGAACAACCTGATCTACGGCGACGCCGCGAATGGCATTGGCGGCAATGACACGCTCTTTGGCGACGAAGGCAATGACAGCATTTACGGCGGCAACGGAAATGACGATATAAATGGGGCTGAAGGCAACGACTTTCTGTCAGGCGGCGCGGGCAATGACACGGTTTATGGCGGCGGCGGCAGCGGCGATACGGTTGAAGGCGGCGCGGGTGCAGACCTCGTCGGCGGCAACGCCAATCGCGGTGATACGGTCAGCTATGCAGGCTCCACCGGTGCGGTGCAGATCAACTTAGAATTCGGCGAGAACGTGATCGGCATCGGCGGCGACGCTGGGGGTGACACGATCAGTGGCTGCCGTAACGTGATCGGTTCAGACGGCAACGACATCCTCACTGATCTGGTCAAAGGCACCGTTGCGTTCGGCTATAATGACAATGGCTTTTTCGGCGGGCGCGGCAATGACACGCTGCTGATGGGCGGCGGCAACGATACCGCAACCGGCGCTGCCGGAAATGACAGCCTGTCGGGCGAGGTTGGCCGTGACAGGTTGATCGGCGGCTCGGGGGCCGATCTGTTGTCGGGCGGAGCTGGCTCGGACCGGTTCATCTTTCAGTCGGCCGCAGACAGCACGGTTGCCCTGTCAGGTCGCGACACGATCAGCGATTTCCGGCACAGTCAGGGTGACCGGATCGACCTCGCCGCACTGGACGCAAATATCAATTCGACGGCGGTGAACGAAAGCTTCACCTTCCGCACCGCGCTGCAAGGATTCTCGGGCAATGGGGCCGAGGTGACCTATGTTGCCGTGACCGGCGGCGTTCGTGTCATGGTTGACAACAATGCGGACGGCAGCGCGGATTTCGCGATCCTGCTGCAGGGCGTTTCGGTCTTGGTGGCAGGCGACTTCTACCTGTAACGCTGCCAGTACACGCGATGGCCCCTAGAGTGGGTTGCACTCAATCTGATTCAGATTGAGTGCAACCCAAGACAGGC
>JBAXXO010000197.1:0-6004 GCA_037127855.1 Alphaproteobacteria bacterium | reverse complement strand
TTGCGGTCGCATGGCAAGCCAGATGAGCGCGCCACCGGCCAAGGCAAGAAACGGCAGCATCGCCATGTTGACCGCTGTCCATCCCGCCTGCACCGAGCCGCCCGAACAATTCATCAGTCCGCCCGAGGAGAACGAGGCCAAGGTGACGCCGCCAAAAACGAGGAGGTCGTTCAAGCCTTGCATCCGGCCGCGTTCTGCTGGCGTGTGGGCCGATGTCAGCATGGTCGTCGCACCGATGAAGCCGAAGTTCCAGCCAATGCCCAGCAGGATCAATGCCCCGAAGAAGTTTTCAATTTGCACGCCGGACATGGCAACCGCACCCGCACAGGCCAGTATGAACAGGCCGACAGTCATGATCCGCTCGACACCAAAGCGGGCGATCAGGGAACCCGTGAAAAACGATGGCACGAACATGGCCAAAACGTGGGCCGTGACAACATTGGCGGCGTCTGACGTGTGAT
Organism: Alphaproteobacteria bacterium; assembly: GCA_037127855.1. Taxonomy (GTDB): domain Bacteria; phylum Pseudomonadota; class Alphaproteobacteria; order Rhodobacterales; family Rhodobacteraceae; genus Stagnihabitans. Next base: position 5,543 of record JBAXXO010000197.1, on the reverse strand, counting down.
AGCCGCAGCCGACGACCGCGAGGGGAGACGAGGTCATCACAAGGTTCATCAGCGCATAGCTGACCGTGGCGACGATCACCGCGACGGCGATGCGGGGGGTGCGGATCAGTTCCATTCGGCTGCGGCCCAGCGATTGCCCTGGCGTCGGGGCGGCCGGTTTGGGAATGTCGAGGGCGGCGAACAGAAAGACACCGGTCAGGTTCAGCACAATCACGGTCAGGTAAGCGCCGAGAAATGGCACAGCCATGGCTCCGGCGGTCAGTTTCACCAATTCCGGGCCGAACACTGCTGAAAACAGACCACCCGCCATAACCCAAGAGATCGCCTTGGGCCGAAAGTCATCAGAGGCGGTGTCGGCGGCGGCAAAGCGGTAAAATCCCTGGGCCGACATGTAAATGCCAGACAAAAGCGAGCCTATCAGGAAAAACGGGAATGAGGATTGCGACAGGCCGTAGGCCGCAATGGCGGCACCGGCAGCGCCCCCGACGGCACCGGCCACAAAGCCTGCACGGCGGCCATATCGGGCCATGAAGGCAGAAATCGGCGTGGCCGTCAGCATCGAGCCGATCACCATCATCGATATGGGCAGGGTCGCCAGACAGGCATTGGGGGCAAGTTGCTTGCCCGCAAGGCCCGCGATGATGAAGATCATCGGCATCTGGGCGCCAAGGACGGCCTGTGCTGCGACGAGGACGATCACATTGCGGCGGGCGCGACTGTCTGAAATGGTGTTCATGATGACCCACCCCCTAGGCAGGGATCGGGGCAGGTTCAAGAGCAAACCGCCGGAGCGAGAGGAAAACATGATTGGACGGATCATCGAGACAGAGCAGTGCATGGCAGAGGGAGCGGCCTGGCTTGCGGCGCACGATCCGCGCTTTGCGGCGGCACTGCTCATGACCGGTCCTTTGCCTTTGCGGCGACGCGCCGATGGGTTTTCGGCCTTGCTGGACGCAATCGTGGCTCAGCAGGTTTCGGTCGCCTCGGCGCGGGCGATCTGGGGCCGAATGGAGGCTGCGGGATTGACGGAGCAGACAGCGATGGCCGTGGCCTCGGACGACGCGTTGCGCGCCGTCGGGCTTAGTCGGCAGAAGGCGCGGTATGGGCGGGAACTGGCGCGCAATGACATGAATTTTGCGGCCTTGCGGACCAGGCCGGACGCCGAGGTTATCACGGCCCTGATAGCCTTGCCGGGGATCGGGCGGTGGACAGCCGAGATCTACGCCATGTTTGCTTTGGGTCGCGCGGATGTTTTTGCCCCGGGCGATCTGGCATTGCAGGAGGCGGCGCGGGTGTTGTTTGATCTGCAAGAGCGGCCGACCGAGCGGGCCCTGCGTGAAATGGCCATGGCATGGAGCCCGTGGCGGGCGGTTGCGGCGGGGGCATTGTGGGCCTATTACCGGGTGCACAAATCGCGCGAGGGGATATCATGACACGGATCTTGAAATTCGGGCGCAAGGCCGCCTTGGGTGGCAAGGCGCGGTCGTTGGTGGTGTTCGTGCATGGTTATGGGGCGAATGGAGCGGACCTGCTGTCGCTGGCCGATGTCATGGCACCGCATTTGCCCGACACGGCCTTTGCAGCCCCCGATGCTGCCGATCGGGTTCCGGGCGCGCAGATGGGGTATCAGTGGTTTCCGATTCCGCGTTTTGACGGGTCCAGCGAGTCGCAGGCTGCCACGGGATTGGCGCGCAGTGCTGCCGATTTGAGCGATTTTGTCGACCAAAGACTGGCTTACGAGGGATTGGGCCCCGAGACTGTCGCCTTGGTCGGCTTTTCGCAGGGTGCCATGATGGCGCTGCATGTCGCCCCCCGCCGGGACGTGGCCATGGCGGCGGTGGTGGCGATTTCGGGACAATTGATCGCGCCGGAACGACTGCAGGCTGAAACCTTGGTCAGGCCCCCAATTCTGGTCATCCACGGCGATCAGGACCCGGTGGTCGATTTTTCAGAAATGTCGGCGGCGGCGGATGCCCTGGTTGCCGCAAGATTCGACACCTATGGCCATGTCATGACCGGAGTGGGGCATGGAATCTCACAAGACGGGTTGAGTACCGCCTTGGGGTTCTTGAAGAAATATCTGCCGGGTTAGGGGGGCACGCGCAGGAGTGGCCTTAACCTGCTTACATCGCTTACACATGAGTGCTTTCGAAGATGTGAGGCCGTTGTGTGACACAAGGAGTGGGCACTGGGGCCGGTTGCGGATCAGCCGTGGCCGCCATTGGCAAGATAGGCAGCACAGCCGGTCAGGGCGGCAAAGTCATCCTCGACCACCCAGACCGGAAAGGCGCGCAGGAAGGTGGCAAAGCGGCCCTTGTCACAAATCGCCTCGGCCAGACCCATGGGGGCCAGATAGGGCGTCATAGCCCGCGCCATGCCGCCGATCAGAAAGATGCCGCCATAGGGCAGGTGGGTCAGCGCGAGATTGCCCAGAACCGATCCCAGCAGGCGGGTATACAGACCAACGGTTTGGACCGCGGCGGGGTCGCCGGCATTCAGGTCGGCCATGATCTGATCTGAAGATTTCTCCGCCAGCCGGCCCGCCAGTTGTGTGGTAAAGGCGTAGAGATGTTCAAGGCCGCGACCCGCCAGAACATCCTCGACCCCGGCAAAGCCGTGGGCATGTTCGCCGTAGGTTTCCAAAAAGCGGGCAAGTGCGAGGTCGGCTTCGGTGCGGATTGGCATCGAGACATGGCCGCATTCCGACGGTGGCACCACACGGCCCCATGGCGTGATATGGACGGGTGCCGCATTGACACCGGTGCCAAGGCCCACCACCAGCATCGACGCATTGGGCAGGGCAGCCCCCGCGACAACAGAGCGCAGGTTTTCGGGCGCTATGTGACCCAATGCGTGACCTTGCGCCTGAAGGTCGTTCAGGATCGCCACCTTGCTTGCGCGGGTGGAGCGGGTCAGCATGGGGTGGTCGATGATCCATGACAAATTGGTCATCTCGGCCACACCCTGCCGGACCGGGCCTGCGGCGGCGATGCATACCCCCTCGACCGAGGCGATGCCCGCCTGCGACAGGTAGCGCGTCAGGATGGGTTCAAGGCTGGGAAAGTCGGCATTGGCAAATTTGGCGATGCTGTCGGGGCGCACAAGCGGGCCGTCTGCCAGGGCGACGCGGGTGTTGGTGCCGCCGATATCGGCGAGAAGGGCGGTCATGATGCTACCTTGTCTTTGGAGCGTCGTTGCGGGCCAAGGCACGGCCAAGGGCGTGGTAAGAGGATTTCGGTGTGCGTTCAAGGGTTTCAAAGTCGACATGAACGAGGCCAAAGCGTTTGTCATAGCCCTCGGCCCATTCGTAATTGTCCAAGAGTGACCAATAGAAAAAGCCTTTCACATTGGCCCCCTCGGCGATGGCCTGGCGGGTGGCGGCAAGGTGTGAAAACAGATAATCCTCACGGATCTGGTCAGTTACGGTGCGATCTTGAACCATGTCCGCATTGGCCATGCCGTTTTCGGTGACATAAAGCGGCAAGTCGCCGACATAGTCTCGCGCCATGCGTGTCAGGAATGCGCGCAGGCCGTCGGGATAGATTTCCCAGCCCATCTGGGTTTTGGGCAGGTGACCTTCGACATTGCGCAGTGCGGGCCATGGGGTGCCCGGCGCATGGGCCACCGTGTGACGCGTGTAATAGTTCACACCCAGCCAGTCGAGCGGTTGGCCGATCAGGTCCATATCGGCTTGCCAGTTTTGGGGCAAATGGGGGGCAAGGCCAGCAAGGACCTGGGTTGGATAGGTTTTCTGGGTGATACCCTGAATGAACCATGTATTGAAAATGCCATCCCAAAGATGGGCTGCTGCGGCATCGGCGGGCGTCGCGGGATCGGTATGGTCAAAGTTCAGAACGATGCCGAGGTTTTTCTGGCCCATGCCGCGCAGGCGCTGCATGGCGGCCCCATGCGCCAGCAGGATATGGTGCATGGCGCGGGCGGTGGCGCGGATGTCGCGCAAGCCGGGGGCGTGGACCCCGATGAAATGCGACAACCAGGCAACGCACCAAGGCTCGTTGATGGTGGCGACCGAGGCGACGCGGTCACCAAGGGTGCGGGTGATCGCCTCGGCATAATCGGCAAAGCGGGCTGCGGTGTCGCGATTGGCCCAACCGCCAAGGTCGGCAAGCGCCGAGGGCAAGTCCCAATGGTACAGGGTTTGAAAGGGTTTCAGGCCGCGGTCCAACATGCCATCGACAAGGCGGTCGTAGAAAGCCACGCCCTCGGGGTTCAGGGTGCGGCCATCGGGCATGACGCGCGACCAAGAGGTGGAAAAGCGATAGGCATCGAAATTACCTTTGATAAGCAGATCAAGGTCTTGTGGCCATCTGTTATAGTGATCGCAGGCGATGCGGCCATCCTCGGCGCGGGTGACGTTGCCCGGGGTTGCGGCAAAGCTGTCCCAGTGGCTTGGGCCGCAGCCACCAAAAGAGGTGCCCTCGATCTGATAGGCGGCGGTGGCGGCGCCGAACACGAAGCCCGGCGGAAAGTCATAGCGGGAAAGGGTCATGGCGGCCTTCTTGTTGTGTCGCTAGAGGAAAATCATGCAGGCGGTGATGGGTGGTGCGGCCTCGGTCTGCGGCCAATAAGGAATTGCTGGCATTGAAGCGCAACGTAATCGCGCATTTGGCCAAGGTCAAAGTGTTGCAAGGGGTGAAGGGTGGTTTTGCGCGGGTGTCGTGCGAAACGCTGTGTTTGAACTTCGGCGGGCTTTGTGGCAGGGATAGTTTCAGAACAGGAGAATGCCATGGCCGTGACCGTGACCCCGGAAATGATAGAGACTTATCAGCGGGATGGCGCCGGGGGATGCCGTGGCGTTCCATTATCTGACGTTGCACGGGGCGCGGGGGAATGAGACGTCGGAACGGCGTCGAGCTTTTTCGCTGCGGCTGGTGGGCGAGGATGCCCGCTATGTCGAGCGGCCCGGACGCACGTCGCCGCCCTATCCGGGGCATGGCATGGTGGCGGGACAGCGGCTGCGAGAGGACTGGTTTCCGGTCTTGCGGGTGCGGCCGGGGAAGATGAGTATTTAGGCCAGTATGAAGGGGGATCAGACCAAGGCGACCCAGGCGCGGGCGATGGCAAGGCCGTGGGCGTCAGCGGCGGGGCCGAGGCTCTGGGCGTGGGTCAGGTAATTGGCCAGCCATCCGGGGGCGATCTGATCGAGATCTGCCGCGAACAAAGCGTGCCAATCAGCCACGACGGCGCGGCTGGCCTCGAAATGGAATTGCATCCCATAGGCGGCACGGTGGGCGCGGAAGGCCTGGATGGGCGCGCGCGGCGAGGTGGCGAGATGGGTGCTGCCGGGTGGCAGGGTGAACGTGTCGGAGTGCCAGGCGAAGGTCGGAAACAGGCCGGGCACCTGGTTCAGGACAGGGTCATCGCGGGTCAGGGTTTGGATGTGGTGCCAGCCGAACTCTTCGGCGCCGCCGATCTGATTGCGCGCGCCAAGGCCACGGGCAAGGATTTGCGCGCCCAGGCATATGCCAAGCACCGCGTGGTCGGCGGCGGCTTTGTGGCGCATCAGGTCGGCGAGGGCGGGC
>JBAXXO010000196.1:0-6034 GCA_037127855.1 Alphaproteobacteria bacterium | reverse complement strand
GTCCACCGATCAGGACGGCAAGGCGCAATGGGCGGGTGTCATGGCAATGACGCCGTTGAAATGAACTTCACCCAGGCCGGGATTTCGCCTATGGGGGCCGGGAAGGAGACCGTTCATGAGCCTGAATACCTTTGGACATCTGTTCCGCTTTACCAGTTGGGGCGAAAGCCATGGGCCGGCGATTGGCTGCACGGTGGATGGCTGCCCGCCGGGGTTGACGCTGTCGGAGGCGGATTTGCAGCCTTGGCTGGACCGGCGCAAACCCGGGCAGAACAAATACACCACCCAGCGGCAAGAGGCGGATCAGGTGCGGATTCTGTCGGGCGTGTTCGAGGGGCGCACGACGGGGACGCCCATTCAACTGATGATCGAGAACATGGATCAGCGCAGCAAGGATTATGGTGACATCGCGCAGGCTTTCCGTCCGGGTCATGCGGATATCACCTATCATCAGAAATACGGCCTGCGCGATTATCGCGGCGGTGGTCGATCAAGCGCGCGCGAGACGGCCAGCCGGGTGGCTGCCGGGGCTGTGGCACGGGTGGTGCTGGCGGCGCTGATGCCGGGGCTGCGGATCACCGGGTATATGGTGCAGATGGGGCCGCGCGGGATTGACCGCGCCCGCATGGATATGGCCCAGGTCGAACAGAATCCCTTCTGGTGCCCCGATCCGGTGATGGCGACCGAGTGGGCGCGCGCCTTGGATGATTTGCGCAAATCGGGCAACTCGGTCGGTGCGGTGATCGAAGTGGTGGCCGAGGACGTGCCACCGGGTCTTGGTGCGCCCCTGTATGGCAAGCTGGACTCTGATCTGGCTGCGGCGATGATGTCGATCAATGCGGTCAAGGCGGTCGAGATTGGCGACGGAATGGCAGCGGCCAGCCTGACCGGCGTGGACAATGCCGATGAGATACGGATGGGGCCGGCGGGGCCGGAGTTCCTGAGCAACCATGCCGGTGGGATTCTGGGCGGGATTTCAAGCGGGCAGCCGGTGGTGTGCCGGTTCGCCGTCAAGCCGACGAGTTCAATTCTGACGCCGCGCGCGAGCATCAATGCGCAGGGCGAAGCGGTCGATCTGGTGACCAAGGGCCGCCACGACCCCTGTGTCGGCATCCGCGCCGTGCCGGTGGGCGAGGCGATGATGGCGCTGGTGCTGGCGGATCATCTGCTGCTGGACCGGGGCCAAACCGGCGGTGTGCGTGGGGTGATCGGGTAAAGGGAATATTTAGGCCAAAATGAAAGGGCGTGTGAGGAGTTTTTTGCCAAGTATCTGATGTAAATTGGATTTCAGGTCGCGGCTCAGAAATCCAGATCGGCGTAGTGGGCGGGCGGGGGGAAGCCGGGGATCTGGTCGGCCAGCAAGGTGCGGAAAGACGGGCGGGATTTGATCTTGGCGTACCAGTCCTTGACCGCTGCAGACCGGTTCCAATCGACATCAGAGATGTAATCGAGCGACGACAGATGAGCGGCGGCGGCAAAATCGGCCAGCGTCATCGCATCGCCCGCCAGCCAGCGGCGCTGTTCCAGCAAGGAATTGAGATAGTCGATATGATGTTTGATGCGCGCGGCCCCCGATTTGACATTCTTGCTGTCGGGATAGCCCTGGCCCATCAGCTTTTTGTGGACGCGTTCATAGAGCAGTTTCGAGGTCACCTCGTCGTGAAACTTGTCGTCGAACCAGGCGCAGAGGCGGCGCACCTCATAACGGGTGTCGGGGTCGCGCGGCATCAGCGGATTGGCCGGGATGGTTTCATCGAGATATTCGCAGATCGCCTGGCTTTCGGACAGAACCTTGCTGTCGATGCGCAGGACCGGCACCTTGGCGGCGGGGTTGCGGCGCAGGAAATCGGACGAGGGTTCCCAATAGCGTTCTTCGACCATTTCAACCTCGAGCTTCTTTTCGGCGAGGGTCAGACGGACCTTGCGGCAGAAGGGGGAGAGGGGGAAATGGTACAAACGGATCATGGGGCGGCCTTTGGCGTTTATGGCACCTGATACAAGGCCGCGGGGTGGGGAGCAATGGTGGGATCGGAGTTGGGCGGTGAGAGACTGGCATGAATCGGGACATTCCCATGGCTCCCAATGTCGGAGTCAACCGGTAGGCTGGGTGTGGCGGCCGGTAGCCAAGACAAAACCCGTCTCCAGAGGCGCGCGGTCAGCGGGGCCGACGTAAGGCAGATGGCATCCCGCCCGATACCTTGACAATGACATGACTGAGCCAAGACGGGACTCGTCCGTCAGGTGGAGAATACCAGCGGGTGGATGATGGCTGCGTCAGGCAGCCTGTGTAACCGTTGGGATTGGCAGTGTGAACCGCCCATGGCAGGGGTTGTCCGACGACGTCATGCTGAAAACGGGCATGGAAGCCTGTGATATCTGGGAAGTGACGCTGCATTCCCACAGATCGACGGGCTCTTGGCAGCCCTGCGGTTCACGAAGGGTCAAGACCCCGGCGCGGAACAGGTTTTGATCATTCGCCGCGCGGGAACCTTTTGCTGTCTTCCAACACGTTCAGGTCCAAGTGGTTGCGCATATAGCGTTGGGATGCGGGGCGCAGCGGCTGATGGTCCCAAGCGGTATGGGCGCCGCAGCGCAGGGCGGGATAGACGACCCAGCGGCGGGCCTGCGAGGCGCGCACCTCGGCGTCATAGGCGGCCAGATCCCATTTCGCGTCGGCCATCGCCTGAAAATGGGCCAGGATGCCGGCAGTGCGGGGGTGGTCGGCGAGGTTGCGTTTTTCGTTAGGATCGGTGGACAGGTCGAACAGTTGTTCGGGATCGGCGGTGCAGCGGATGTATTTCCACATGCCCATGCGCAGGGCGACCATGGGGGTGATCGAGCCTTCGGCGGCATATTCCATGGCGACGGGGGTGGTACGGTCGGCCCCGGTGGCGAGGGGGACAAGGCTTTCGCCATCGGTCCAAGGCATGATCTCGGCCATGGAAATGCCGGCCAGATCGCACAGCGTGGGGGTGACGTCGATGGTCGAAACCGGGGTGTCAACGGTGTGGGGCCAAAGGCCGGGGGCGGCGATCATCAGGGGCACACGGGCCGCACCTTCGAAAAAGTTCATCTTGAACCACAGGCCCTTGTGGCCCAGCATCTCGCCATGGTCGGACAGAAAGACCACGATCGCCTGTTGGCGGGTCGCCTCGATCACCGCCAGAATCTCGCCTATCTTGTCGTCGATATAGGAGATGCTGGCGAAATAGCCTTGCCGGGCGCGGCGGATATGGTCGGGGGTCACTGCAAGACTTTGGGCATCGCAAGCGTCGATCAGGCGTTTGGAATGGGGGTCCATCTCGTCATAACTGACGGGATCAGGCGGGGTCAGTTCGGGGGCGTTTTCGTAGAGGTCCCAATATTTGCGGCGGGCGACAAAGGGGTCGTGGGGATGGGTGAAGCTGGCGGTCAGGCACCACGGGCGGGGGTCGAGGCCGCGCGACAGATCGTACAGTTTCTGCACGGTCTGGTGGCAGACGTCGTCGTCATATTCCAGTTGGTTGGTGATCTCGGCCACGCCGGCACCGGTGACGGAACCGAGGTTGTGATACCACCAGTCAATGCGCTGCCCCGGTTTGCGGTAGTCGGGGGTCCAGCCGAAATCGGCGGGGTAGATGTCGGTCGTCAGCCGTTCTTCAAAACCGTGCAACTGATCGGGGCCGGTGAAATGCATCTTGCCGGCAAGGACGGTCTGATATCCCGCACGGCGCAGGTGATGGGCATAGGTGGGGATGTCAGAGGCGAATTCAGCCGCATTGTCATAGACGCGGGTGCGACGGGGAAGCTGTCCCGACATGAAGGCGGCGCGGGCGGGGGCACAGAGCGGCGAGGCGGTATAGGCATTGGCAAAGCGGACGGAACGGTTGGCCAGCTTGCGCAGGTTGGGGGCGTGAAGGAAGGCAGCGGGCCCATCCTGAAACAGGGTGCCGGTCAGTTGATCGACCATCAGAATCAGGATGTTGGGTTGTCCGGTCATCTTGCGCCCCATATTGCCGCGTCCAGATGGACCGCAGATTTACCAAGGAACACTTAAAAATCGACGCTTCTGCAAGGTTTATTGCACGGATGGTCGGATACCATGCCGGGCTGTGGGGCCGGGACGGCGCGAGGTACAGGCGGACCGGGGGTTTTGGGGCACGGTCAACATGGGTGACATGGTGCGGGGCAGTGAAGTTGTGCACCGGGATATGGTCGGGCGTGGGGGTCATGCTGTCCTGCCTTTGCTGCGGACAGTTGCGCGGGGGGGGCACGGTTCTGTCAAGAATGACCGGCGGCGATGTCGCAATTGGCTGGCCATGCGGTCGGAATTCCCGAAAGAATTGGGCGATGGCGGGGATTGCGGCCCGCCGCTGCCAAGGAGGGCATCATGCGCGTCGTCACCGAATTTCCCCATCCTGTGGTCGAGACGCCCGAAATGGGCATCATGCTGTCGGATGGGTGCCGGTTGTCGGCGCGGGTCTGGCGGGCCGAGGGGGCGGGGCCGGTGCCTGCCGTACTGGAATACATCCCCTATCGCAAGCGCGACGGCACCCTGCCACGCGACGAGGTCATGCATCCCTATGTGGCGGGGCACGGCTATGCCTGCGTGCGGGTTGACATGCGCGGCAATGGCGACAGCGATGGGCTGATGGAGGATGAATACACAGTGCAGGAACTGGCCGATGCCTGCGAGGTGATCGCATGGCTGGCGCGGCAGCCGTGGTGCGATGGCACGGTCGGCATGATGGGCAAGTCGTGGGGTGGGTTCAACTGCTTGCAGACTGCGGTCTTGCAGCCGCCGGCCCTGAAGGCGGTGATGGCGGTCTGTGCGACCAGCGACCGGTTTGATGGCGATATCCATTACAAGGGCGGCTGTCTGCTGGGCGAGAATTTTGGCTGGGGTTCGGTGATGCTGTCCTATTCCTCGCGCCCGCCGGACCCTGCGCTGCGCGACGATTGGCGCGAAGTCTGGCTGGCGCGGCTGGAGGCCGAGCCGTGGCTGGCACCGCGCTGGGCGGCTTTGCAGGAAAGGTCGGCCTATTGGCAGCACGGCTCGATCTGCGAGGATTGGGGGCGGCTGGTCGTGCCGGTGCTGATCTGGGGCGGCTGGGCGGACAATTACATGAACACCGTTGCGGCCATCGTGACGCATGTGCCGGGGTCCAAGGGGATCGTCGGGCCTTGGGTGCATCAGTATCCGCATGTGGCACCGCCCGGGCCGCAGGTCGGGTTCTTGCAGATGGCGGTCAGGTGGTGGGATCGCTGGTTGAAGGGGGTGCGCAACGGGGCCGAAGAGGACCCGGCCTATCGGGCCTATATGCTGCATTCGGCCCCACCCGATGCCGCGGCACCGTTTCGGGCTGGGCATTGGGTGGCAAAGGCTTTGCAAGCAGGGGATTGGCCCGCGCCATCGGTGCCGGGTTCGACCCTGTATCTGGGGCGCAACGGGCAGGCGGCGGTTGGATATCTAGGCCAAAGTGAAGTTGCATTCTGCGCGCAGATTGCGACGCCACAGCATCTGGGAATGGCGGCGGGCGAGTTCTTTCCGATGGGGTTGAATGCCGAAATGGCGGGTGATCAGCGCAGCGATGATGCGATGTCGCTGTGTTTTGACGGCGAGGTGGCGGTGGCACCGCTGGAATTGCTGGGCGCGGCGCGGGTGGTGTTGCGGTTGGCCAGTGACAAGCCTTTGGGATTTGTGGTGGCGCGCTTGTGTGATGTCGGGCCGGATGGGGCCTCGGTGCGGATTGCGCATGGTATGCGCAACCTGTGTCATCGCTCCTCGATGGCGGCGCCTGAGGTGATGTCGCCGGGGGTGGAGGTGGAACTGGCCTTTGATCTGGACCAGATGGCCTTTCGGCTGGCCCAGGGGCATCGGTTGCGGTTGGCGCTGTCGAATTCCTATTGGCCATTTGTGTGGCCCTCGCCCGAGGCGGGGGTCTTGACCGTCACGGGGGGCGAGTCGAATTGCCGGTGCATAGCGGCGGGGCCGGTGAGGGGTGGGTGCCACCGCCGCTATGCACCGGCAATTCGACTCGCCCCCCCGTGACGG
>JBAXXO010000195.1:0-6049 GCA_037127855.1 Alphaproteobacteria bacterium | reverse complement strand
TCAGGCCACCATCGCGGCCGCCTTTTTCAAATCCACCGAGACCAGTTGGCTGACACCCTGTTCGACCATGGTCACGCCGAACAGCCGGTCCATCCGGGCCATGGTGACCGCATGATGCGTGATCACCAGAAACCGCGTCTCAGTCCGGCGCGCCATTTCATCCAGCAGGTCGCAGAACCGCGTGACGTTGGCATCATCCAGAGGCGCGTCCACCTCGTCCAGCACGCAGATGGGTGCCGGGTTGGCAAGAAAAACGCCAAAGATCAACGCCAATGCCGTCAACGTCTGCTCGCCTCCCGACAGCAAGGAGAGCGTCGACAGGCGTTTGCCGGGCGGTTGGCACAGAATCTCAAGACCAGCCTCCAGCGGATCATCGCTTTCCACCAGTTGCAGCCTTGCCTCGCCCCCACCGAACAGATGGGTAAACAGCGTGGCGAAATTGGCGTTGACCTGTTCAAAGGCCGTCAACAGCCGTTCGCGCCCTTCGCGGTTCAGCCCGGCAATCCCAGAACGCAGTTTCTTGATCGCCTCTTCAAGATCCAGTTTTTCGGCGGCCAGAGCATCATATTCGGACGCAACCGTCTTGGCGTCTTCGTCTGCTCGCAAGTTCACGGCACCCAAAGCCTCGCGCTGGCGTTTCAGCCGGGCTGTGTCGACCTCTAATTGGTCGACGGTCGGAATCCGATCAGGGTCAATCTTCAAGGTATCCAGCAACTGGTCCGGCGTGGCACCGGCATCCTCGGCCGTCCGCTCGGCTGCCCGTCGCGCGCCGTCGCGCGCCGCTTCAGTGCGGGCCTCGGCACGCGCCCGCGCCTCACGAGCCTCAGACGCAGCCCGTTCGGCCTCGCGCTCATGGTCCCGGGCCTGCCGCAACGCGGCCTCTGCCCCTGCCAGTGCATCGGCAGCTTGCCTGCGGCGCACCTCGGCTGTTGCGATGGCATCACCGATTTCGGCCCGCTTGGCGGCCAATTCGCCGGGCAGTGTGGACAAAGCTGCCAGTTCGGCCACCGAATCAGACCGCCGCGCGTTCAGTTCGGCCACACGCTTTTCAGCGGTGTCCAGGCGGTGACGCCAGCCAGACAGCTCTTTGACAGCCTCTTGGCGGCGTCGCACCCGTGCTTCACCCTCGCGGCGCAGTTCGTCATGCGTGCCGCGTAACCCCATCATCTGAACCCGCGCTGCATCGACGGCCAATCTGGCCCGGTCAACCTGTAGTCTTGAGGTTCCAACTTCCCCCAATGCTTGCAACGCCGCCTCGGCCTCGGCCAATCGTACCCGCGCGCCCAAGGCATCAGCGGCATGGCGGTCCTTTGCCAAAAGGGCCGCCTCGAGTTTGCCGGCTGCAATCGAGCGGTCGGCCTCGGCGCGGGCTGCGGCACGGTTCACGTCGGTCACGCGAGCATCGGCGGCCCGCCTGGCGTCACGTGCCATCTGATCCGCACGCGCCAGCTCGGCAAGCCGCGCCTGCAAGACATCGTGTGCCTGCGCCGCCCCACTCGCCCGCGCAGCAAGAACCTCGAGATCGCGCTTCAACTGCACCAGTCGGTTCAATTGCCGCAGCCGCAGCGCAGCCGCCGATGGCGCATCGTCGGCACCTGAGCGATAGCCGTCCCACCGCCACAGGTCACCTTCCAGACTGACCAACCGCTGGCCCGGCAGCAACTTGGCCTGCAACTTTGCACCCATTTCCGCCACCACAAGCCCGGTTTGCGCCAATCGACGGTCGAGCACCGCGGGCGCGCCGACATGACGGGCCAGTGGCGCAGCCTCGGTGGGCAAGGGCTGCAGGGTGTCATATTGGTCCAGCACGCTCCACCCCGACCGGGCGGACCCCGAGACTTCGGCGGCGCGCAGGTCATCGGCCAAGGCGGCACCCAAGGCCGCCTCGTATCCCGGTTCGACGACCAGCCGGTCCAGCAATTGCGAGCCGGCCTGCGCTTCGCGCGCAACCAATTTCGCCAAAGCCGCCACCTCGGCGCGGATCGCATTGGCCTCGCCTTCGGCAACAGAGCGCGCGGCGCGCGCCTCGGCCTCACGCGATTGGGTTGCGGCACGCGCCTCTTCTGCCGCCCGAAGCATGGCTTCGGCGTCGGCAGACAATGCAGATGCCGCGCCCTGCGCTGTCTCGGCCGCTGCGAATGCCGCCGATGCCGCCGTTAAAGCCTGCTCTGCCGCCGTGGCCGTGGCTAAGGCCCGCGTTGTGTCGGCCTCGGCCTTGGCAATCGTCGTACGGCAATCCGACACCAGCCGCTGGGTCGACCCATGTCGCGCTGCCAGACGCGCAGCATCTTCAGTGGCCTGCGCCAAGGTGGCCTCGGCATTGCCCAACTGCGTGGCCGCCTGCCGCGCTGCCTCGGCTGCCTCGGTCAGGGCGGTGTCATGGCCGTCAGAGGCCTTGACGAGTTGCGCTATTTCCCAATCCAGCCGCGCGATGGTGTCATCCGCGTCACGGTTCAAGCCGGCCTCGCGGTCCAAATCCGAGGAAAGCTGACTGACCCGGCCTTTCAGGGTTTCCACCGATGTCTTCGCCCGCAATTCTTGATCATCCAGCGTGGCGCGCTGCAACACCAGCCGTTGCAGGATCGCGGCGGCAACCGCCTCGTCCTCGCGCCGGAGGGGAAGAGAATCCTCGGCACTTTCACGCCCTTTGCTTGCGGTACGCGCCGCAATCTCGGCCATTGCTGCCTGCGAGAGGCGTTGGCGCAAGTCGGCCTCCGCCCCGGCACGCACAATCTCGGCCTCGCGCCAGCGACGGTACAAAAGCAATCCCTCGGTCCGGCGCAGATCCTGGCCAATCTCGCGGTATCGCGCCGCTTGCTTGGCCTGTCGGGTCAGCAGTGACAATTGCTGCGCCAGCCCCTCGAGCACATCATCCACCCGCGTCAGGTTTACCTCGGCGGCCGAAAGACGCAACTCGGCCTCGTGTCGTCGCTGGTAAAGACCCGAAATCCCCGCCGCCTCTTCGAGGATCAAGCGCCGCGCTTTGGGTTTGGCATTGATCAGTTCGGTGATCTGCCCCTGCCGGACCAAAGCGGGCGAATGGGCGCCGGTTGACGCATCTGCAAACAGCATCTGAACATCGCGCGCCCGCATCTCTTTGCCATTGGTGCGGTAGGCCGAGCCCGCATCGCGGGTGATCCGGCGGACGATCTCGATCTGATCGGCATCGTTGAACCCAGTCGGGGCCAGGCGGTCAGAGTTGTCGATCACGATGGCCACTTCCGCGAAATGCCGCGCCCCACGGGCAGAGGCACCGTTGAAGATCACATCCTCCATCCCTGCGCCGCGCATCGCGGAAGCCCGGTTCTCGCCCATAACCCAGCGCAGGGCCTCCAGCAGGTTGGACTTGCCGCAGCCGTTTGGACCTACGACACCAGTCAGCCCCTCATGAATCACCAGATCCGTAGGGTCGACAAAGCTTTTGAAGCCGTTCAGGCGCAGTCGGGTCAGGCGCAATGGGGTCCCCGTGATTCCATCGGTCTGCTATCTTTGCGCGTCAGGACCTTGTGTCAACCCAAAGCCCCCAGCCTATGGCGTGTGGTGGTGCTTTATCCACAATATGTCGTCACTTGACGCGGTGGCTTTGATCATGCACCCGTTTTGGGATGAAGAGCAGTGCCAGCAGACTTACCCACGTTGTGCCACGCGCATGATCACCCTTGCACAAGATCCTTTCGACTGGCGCGCCGTGCTGGGTCTGATCCGGCGCGCCTTTGCCACGATGGAGGGGCGCATCAACCCGCCGTCGTCCCTGCGCGACCTGACACCTGAATCCTTGGCCGCCGCGGCAGAAGTCTGGGTCTTGGGCGATCCGCCGCGTGCCTGCATGGTTCTGACGCCCAAGCCCGGCCATCTTTACCTCGGCAAACTGGCCGTTGAACCGGCCTTGCAGGGACAGGGTCTGGGCCGCCAGATGATGGCCTTTGCCGAGGCGCGGGCCCGGGACCTTGGTCTGCCGCAGATCGAACTGGAAACCCGGGTGGAACTGACCGAAAACCACCGATTTTATTTGGGCTTGGGCTATGCCGAGGCGGGCCGGTCCGCCCATCCAGGCTTTACCAATCCCACCTCGGTACGCTACGTCAAGGGGGTCTGAAGCCCCAAAAGAGACGGCAAGTCCGGCATGTGATGAAACACGACCGCCCCGACAGCCGCCAGATCATCACCCTGCCCATGCTGGGCAAAGCCCATGCAGCGCATGCCGGCGGCGCGTGCAGCCTTGGCACCCGATACGGAATCTTCGACCACCACGCAGTCGGCGGGTGCTACAGCCAACACCGCAGCGGCATGCAGATACACATCCGGCGCGGGCTTGGGTGCGCCGAGGGTCTGGGCGGAATAGATCCTGCGACCAAATCGTTCAATCAACCCTGCATGCTGGCCCAGCGTGATCTGCATCTTGCGGGGCGGCCCGTTTGACCCCATCGCATAGGGCACCCCGGCGGCGTCGAGAGCATCCAGCACCTCTACAATACCCGGGATCAGCGGCGTGTGTTCGGCCAAAGCCGCGAACATCCGGGCATATTGTGCATCAACCCATTCGTCCGGCAAAGGCACGCCCAGGGCCCGCGCCTCGGCCCAGAAACTGCGCATCGTGCCGCCCAGAAACAGCGCCCGCATCTGATCGTGACCCATCGGATGGCCATATTGCGCCAATTCTTGCGCCAGCAGATCAAACGACAGGCCCTCGCTGTCAACGACCACACCATCACAGTCGAAAATCACCGCCCGAACCTTGATCATGCCACCCTCGCGATCGTGACGAAGGTATCTCCATAGCGTCGCTGGTCCAGTTGTGCAAAGCCGGGCGGAGGCGGCAACGACGATCCTTCTTCCCAGACCAGCAGCGCGTCGTCAGCCAGCCAACCCGCCTGCAAGGCCGATAGCATCGCTGCCTCGCCCAACCCTTTGCCATAGGGGGGATCAAGAAAGACCAGACCGAATGCCGCCCCGCCATGGGCCGGCAAGCGTGTCGCATCCAGCCGCAGATGAACGGCGTCACACCGGCACAGGGCAATGTTACGGGCAATAAGCGCCCGCGCCGTCGCGCCGTCGTCGATCAACGTCAAAGCCTCGGCACCACGCGACAAGGCTTCCAACCCAAGCGCCCCGGTCCCGGCAAACAGATCAAGCACCCGCGCGCCTTGCACGGGATTGCCATAGCCGCCATTGATCAGAAGGTTGAAGATCGCTTCGCGCACGCGGTCAGAAGTTGGTCGCAGATGCGCCTTTGGATCGCCTGCCCCCAACTCGGCCAGATGCAAACCGCGCCACCTGCCGCCAATGATCCGCATTACTTCAGCAAGGCTTTCAACTGTGTTGCAGGGTCGGCAACCACGGCAGGATCGGGGCTTTTGCCCATCTCGATCAAACGCTTGCCAACCATGTAGGCACGAGGATCATTCATTGCATCCACCGCCAGCAAGATGCCTGCGCGGTAATACCAGAAGCTGATGGCTTGGGCGTCCGTGCTGCGTGTCACGACCCGGTCGTACCCTGTGTTCATGCCGGCAATTTGCAGTTTTGTGTCATATTGATCGGACCAGAACCATGGTTGCGCGACATAGGGCGCGTTGGCACCCAAGATGTTGTCCGCTACAGCCTCGGCCTGTTCGATGGCATTGCCCACCGATTCAAGGCGAAGTCGTCCGGCACCCCACGGAAATGAAGCGCAATCACCGGCGGCCCAGATATGGGCCACATTGGTCTTTCCCATCGCATCGGTCCGGATACCATTTTCCACAACAACGCCGGCCGCTTCGGCCAAGGCGGTGACCGGCGTGACACCCACACCGACGATCACGAAATCCGCCGCGATTTCGCGTCCATCCGACAGTCTGGCGCCGATGACGCGGTCCTTGCCCAACAACCGGTCCAACCCGGTCGATTCCATAATTGTGACGCCATGTGACTGATGCAATGCCCGGAAAAAGTCGGATGTTTCGGGCGCTGCGACACGTTGCAGGATTCGCGGCGCCATCTCGAGCACGGTGACCTCCAGCCCCAGCTTGCGGGCCACGGCCGCAGCCTCGAGCCCGATGTAACCGCC
>JBAXXO010000194.1:0-6061 GCA_037127855.1 Alphaproteobacteria bacterium | reverse complement strand
GTTGCGAGTTGCGTTCAATCAGGTGAACCTGATTGAACGCGACTCGCTCTAATCTTTGCGATTGGGGTAAAATCGCAACCTACATTCGGCCTACATTCGGCCTACAATGCCGCTACACCGGCACAGGCAAACCCGGCGTTAACCAATTTTGCGAATCACACAGGCCGCCGGCACAGCGGCGGGCGGCCTGTGCCGGTGTCAGATGCGGGTGCCGGCAAAGCGGGTCTGCCAATCGGCGCGCTCTTCATCGGTGATCTTGCGAAACAGGTTTTCGGGCACGCTGAAGGCGGCACCGGCGGGCAGCACACGCAGCGCGGCGCTGGTGTCTTCGGGCCATGTCCAGTCGCTGCTGCCCATGGCTGCCATCATTGCGGCGGCGGCATCGGGGATGAAGGGCTTTGACAGCACGGCATAGATCCGGATCAGGTTGAGGCTGAGGCGGATCATCGCCTGGGCGCGGTCAGGATCGGTCTTGACCGCACTCCAGGGGGCGGCGGATTGCAGATATTCGTTGCCGATCACCCAGATCGCGCGCAGCTCGGCCGCGGCCTTGCGCACCTCGATCTGTTCCATAAAGGCGGCATAATCCTTGATCCGGACGCCAAGATCGGCGATCAGTGCCGCTTCCTGTGCGCCGTAATCGCCCCCGCCGGGCACCTTGGTGCCGAATTTCGCCACGGCAAATTTGGTGACGCGGCTGACCAGATTGCCCAGCACATCGGCAAGGTCCTTGTTGACGCTGGCCTGAAAGTTTTCCCAAGTGAACTCGCTGTCCGAGGATTCGGGCGCATGCGACAAAAGCCACCAGCGCCAGTAATCGGCCGGCAGGATCGACAGCGCCTGATCCATGAACACGCCACGCCCCTGCGAGGTGCTGAACTGGCCGCCGTCATAGTTCAGATAGTTGAAAGATTTCAGGTAATCGACCATCTTCCACGGCTCGCCCGACCCCAGAATGGTGGCGGGAAATGACAGGGTGTGAAAGGGCACGTTGTCTTTGCCCATGAACTGGTAATAGGTGACGTCGGACGCCCCCATGTCGGTGCGCCACCAGCGTTGCCATGCCGCATCCGGCAGCCCGTTTGCATCGGCCCATTCGGCGGCGCAGGCGATGTATTCGATGGGGGCGTCGAACCAGACATAGAACACCTTGCCCTCCATCCCAGGCCAAGGCTTGTCGCCATCCTTGACCGCAATGCCCCAGTACAGGTCGCGCGTGATGCCACGGTCCTGCAAGCCGTCGCCATCGTTCAGCCATTTCTTGGCGATCGAGGTGGTCAGGATCGGCCAGTCGGTCTTGCTGTCGATCCACGCTTCCAGCTTGTCGCGCAGGGCGCTTTGGCGCAGATACAGGTGCTTGGTTTCGCGCACCTGAAGATTGGTCGCGCCCGAGATGGCCGAGCGCGGGTTGATCAGGTCGGTGGGGTCAAGCTGTTTGGTGCAATTCTCGCATTGGTCGCCGCGCGCGAGGGTATAGCCGCAGTTCGGGCAGGTGCCGGTGATATAGCGGTCGGGCAGAAAGCGGTTGTCGTCGATGGAAAACACCTGCTTTTCCGAAACCTCGGCGATCAGGCCGTTCGCGTGCAGTGCGCCAGCGAAATGCTGGGTCAGCCGGTGGTTGCGCTGGCTGGAGGAGCGACCGAAATGGTCAAAGGACAGTCGAAAGCCATTGGCAATGCCGGCCTGCACGGCATGCATCTCGGCGCAGAACTGTTCGACGGGCACGCCGGCCTTGGCGGCGGCCAGTTCGGCGGGGGTGCCATGTTCGTCGGTGGCGCAGAGAAACAACACCTCATGGCCACGGGCGCGCATGTAGCGGGCGAACAGATCGGCGGGCAGTTGGCTGCCCACCAGATTGCCCAGATGCTTGATCCCGTTGATATAGGGGATTGCCGAGGTGATCAGAATCCGTGCCATGCCTGCGCCTTTCGTGCCGTTGCGCCCGTTTAGCGCGGACAGGGTGCAAGGGCCAGTGGGCTATTGCGCCGTATAGCCACCGTCGACCAGATGGTAGCTGCCGGTGATGAAACTGGCCTTGTCCGACAGCAGGAACACGGTCAGGTTGGCAACCTCTTGTGGCGTGCCAAGCCTGCCGATGGGGTGCAGGGCCGCAAGCCCGGCGCGGGCCTCGGGCGGCAGGGCTGACAGCAGCGGCGTGTCGATGAAGGCCGGGCCGATGGCATTGATGCGGATGCCCTTGGCCGCGTATTCCAGCGCCGCGGCGCGGGTCAGGCCCAAAAGCCCGTGCTTGGCGGTGGTATAGGCGCTGGAATTGGCCCAGCCGACCGTCCCAAGGATCGAGGCCATGTTGACGATGGCCCCGCCGGGGGTTTTCAACATCTCGGCGATGGCAAAGCGCATGCCGTAGAACACAGCGTCCAGGTTGATCGCCATGACTTCGCGCCAGCCCTGCAACGGATAGTCGCCCACGGGTGCCTGCGGCCCGCCGATGCCGGCATTGTTGACCAGCAAGTTCAGCTTGCCGGTCCTTTCGACGGCCTGCGCCACCAGCCCCTGCATGACTGCGGGGTCCGATACATCGCCCCCTGCCGCGTCGGCCTTGCCCTGCTGGGCGATGATCTGGGCCGCCACCGCCTGCGCCTTGGGCAGGTCGCGGTCGGCGACGATGACATGCGCGCCCGCGGCGGCCAGCGCCTGGGCGATGGCCGCGCCGATGCCGGAACCGGCGCCGGTGACGAGGGCGGTCTGGTTGGTAAAGGTGATGTTCATGACATGCTCCTGTGCTGCGGCCCTGGCCTGGAGCGGAATGCGTGCGATCCAAGACAGGCAAGCCGTTCGTGAGGTTGCGCGTTGCGTAGGGTCAAGTTCACCCGACCCTGCGCAACACGCTGTAGCAACCGGGGCTTGGGCGTTCCTTGATCAGGATCAGGTTCTGGCTGATTTTCGGCGTTCAGCCGGTGGTCATGCGGCGAAGCGTGCCATCGCCCTTGACCGCGCGGGCCAGCGCGCCCAGCACATGCAGCACCAGCAGGCCCATCAGCGCCTTGGTCAGAACCCCATGCAGCACGAAACCCCAATGGTCGATGCTTTCGGACGGCGGCGCGATGGGGGGCACGGTCCAGCGTTCGGCGAACAGGATGTCGATGCCGGTGGCGGAACTGGCGACCCAGCCCGACAGCGGGATGGCGACCAGCAGGACATAGGTGGCGGCATGGACCCACCGGGCCACCCGGTTGGCCCAGGCCTTTGGCGGGCCCAAAGCTGCGGGTGGTGGCGAGATGCGGTGCCAAATCAGCCGCAACAGCACAAGGCCAAGGGCAATCATGCCGCCGGTCTTGTGCCATCCGTACAGATACAGGTTGGACAGTCCGGGTTGCATGTTCGACAAGGTGGTGCCCAGCGCCAGCATGGCCAGGATCAGCAGCGCCATCGCCCAGTGGATCGCGCGGCTGACCCACCCGAACTGCACAGGGTTGTTGCGCCAGCCCATCAGTCGGTGCGCTGGATCTGCGCCACGATGTCCATCCGCACCTGATCGGCGACCATATCGCTCCACCCCGTGGCGCCAAAGTCGCTGCGGTTCACAGCGCCGGTCAGGTGGACGGTCAACAGGCTGAGGTCGCCGGGCGCTGTGCCTTGCTGGCGGTACAGGCTGGCATGCAACACGGTGGGGCGCGACACGCCGCGGATGGTGATGGTGCCGGCAACCTCGGCCCCGTCACCGGACTTGCGAACGGCGGTGCTTTGAAAGGTGATCTGCGGAAACTGCTGCGCGTCCAGCATCTTGGGGCCTTTCAAGGCCTGTGCGGCAAAGGGAAAGCTGGCATCGGCGGCGGCCACGTTCAACGTGACGGCAACGGTCGAGGTGGCAAGGTTCTGGAAATCGAGCCGCAGATCGGCGCGGGTGACGGGGAAATGCCCGGTGATCTTGTCAGGGCCGAAATCGGCCTCGAAGGCGACGATCGAGGCTTTGGGTTGCAGCACATAATCATGCGGCTGGGCCAGCGCCACCGTGGCACTTGCCAGCATCAGAATCAGGGGCAAAGCCATTTTCATGCGTCGTGATAGCACATTTTCCCGCTTTGCCGCCTCACGTTAGAGTGACATCTGGGCCAGCAACATCTGGGCCAATGACATCGGCACCGGCGCTGATCCGCCCGGCATCATCGCAAGACAACCGCCATTCGGCAGGCGGCGCCATGCGGGCACGCAGGCGGCGCATCACCCATGCGCTGCGGTTTTCCATCAGGCTGGACCCGCTGGGGGCCGCGACCATCTGCCAGCGGCTTTCCACCCCCTGCGCCCCACCCTCCATCGGGGTCAGGATCAGGCCCAGCGGTGGCAGGCGGCCGCGGTGATAGGCGGCCTCGGCCCCCGCTTCGCAGGCCAGATGCAGGCGGCGGACCGGGGTCAGGCCGGGTGGGGCCGGCAGATCGGCCAGCACCAGCGGGGCCGCCCCCGCGCGCAACGCCTCTTCCATCGACCACAGCAAATCCTCGGGGCGGCGGGCGCGGGCAAAGATGATGCGACCGGGATCGGCATGGTCGCACAGGCCGGGTGGAAAGATGCGTTCGGGCAGCCAGCCCGGGCTGATCCAGATCACCGGCCCCGCGCTGGCCGCCAGAATCAACGCGGCCAGCGCACTGCGGGCGGGGCCGCAAATCTCATGCACCCGGCCCCGTTTCAAGGTCAGGCCCAGCCCACCGGGCAAGTCTTGCGCGGGCGGGGCTTTGCGGCTGGGTGAGTCGTGTTCAAGGCGCAGGGACATGGCAACAGTTTACGATGTTCGCGCTATGTTCTCAAGCTGGTGGCTGGTGCTGGGCGGGGCTTATGGGCATGATGGCGCGCGAATATGGGGGATAAGATGCGCTACGTCGATTTGGGGACGACAGGGATCAAGGTGTCCGCCCTGTGTCTGGGCACGATGACCTGGGGCACGCAGAACACCGAGGCCGAGGGCCATGCCCAGATGGACATGGCGCTGGAGGCGGGAGTCAATTTCTGGGACACCGCCGAGATGTATCCGGTCAACCCCGTCTCGGCCGCGACCGTCGGCCAGACCGAAGAGATCATCGGCACATGGTTCGCCAAACGCGGCGCGCGCGGCCGGGTGGTGCTGGCATCCAAGGTCGGCGGGCCGGGCAATCTGGCGCTGCGTGGCGGTGGCCCCCTGACCGGTGCCGTGCTGCGTCAGGCCGTCGAGGGGTCGTTGCGGCGGTTGCAGACCGACCATATCGACCTGTACCAGGTGCATTGGCCCAGCCGCAGCCACTATCACTTTCGCAACATATGGGGCTATGATCCCGGTGGGCAAACCAAGCCGCAGATCGAGGCGCATATGCTTGAAATCCTGCAAGCATCGGCGGAATTGATTGCTGCGGGCAAGATCGGCCATATTGCACTTTCCAATGAAACGGTCTGGGGTGCGGGCCGCTGGCTGGCGCTGGCCGACCAGCACGGCCTGCCGCGGATGGCGAGTGTGCAGAACGAATACTCGCTGCTGTGCCGCCAGTTCGACAGCGACTGGGCGGAATTGTCGGTGCGTGAGACCATGCCGTTGCTGGCGTTTTCGCCGCTGGCTGCCGGCATCCTGTCGGGCAAATATGCTGGCGATGCGACGCCCGCAGGCTCGCGCCGGTCGCTGAATGCCAATCTCAGCGGGCGTCTGACGCCGCAGGTCTTTGCCGCCGCCGACGCCTATGCGGCGATTGCGGCGCGCCATGGTCTGGACCCGTGCCAGATGGCAATCGCCTTTTGCTTGCAGCGCCCGTTCCCGGTGATCCCGATCATCGGCGCGACCAGCCTGGCACAGTTGGCGACCAATCTTGGCGCGGCCGATGTCGTGCTGTCGCCCGAGGTGCTGGCCGGGATCGACGCGGCCCACCGCGCCCATGCCCAGCCCTATTGATCCAAGCCCGACCGTGGTGTTGCCTTTCGCCCAACCGAACAGAGGAGTGCCCCGATGCGCCGGATCCTGCTTGCCTCTTTGCTGTCGGCGTTGATGCTGATGGCCTGTCAGATGGCCGCGCCGGGTGGCGGCACCACGGGCCAGACTGTTACGGGCCAGACTGTTACGGGCCAGACTGTTACGGGCCTGAAA
>JBAXXO010000193.1:0-6087 GCA_037127855.1 Alphaproteobacteria bacterium | reverse complement strand
TAACGAAAATCAGTACGCATCTGATTTGGAACACTATTCAAAACTCTCCACACGTGGACACTCCCCCTTTGCCCCCGCCTCGGCTTTCCTTTATAACCTCATCATGACCCAAAACCCGCCCAACCTGCGCCCCGATCTTGCCCGCGGCCTCGTGCCTGACACGCGCGGGGGCCGATCTGATGGCACCAACCAGCCCACCATCGGCATGGTCTCGCTCGGCTGTCCCAAGGCGCTGGTGGACAGCGAACGCATCTTGACCCGCCTGCGGGCCGAAGGCTATGCCATCTCCTCGGACTATCGCGGTGCGCAGGCGGTCATCGTCAACACCTGCGGCTTTCTGGACTCGGCCAAGGCCGAATCGCTGGATGCGATCGGCGAGGCGTTGCAGGAAAATGGCCGTGTCATCGTGACGGGCTGTCTGGGTGCTGACCCCGACTATATCACCGGCACCCATCCAAAGGTGCTGGCCGTGACCGGCCCGCATCAGTACGAGGCGGTTCTGGATGCCGTACACAAGGCGGTGCCACCGCAGCCCGACCCCTTTGTCGACCTGCTACCGGCCACCGGCGTCACCCTGACCCCGCGCCATTACAGCTATCTGAAAATCTCGGAAGGTTGCAATCACAAGTGCAAGTTCTGCATCATTCCCGACATGCGCGGCCTGCTGCAATCACGCCCCGCCCATGCCATCCTGCGCGAGGCGGAAAAGCTGGTGGAAGCCGGGGTTCGCGAACTGCTGGTGATCTCGCAAGACACCTCTGCCTACGGGGTCGACCGCAAACATGACCTGTCGCCCTGGAAAGATGGTCAGGTCCGCGCCCATATCACCGACCTTGCCCGCGCACTGGGGCGGTTGGGCGGGGCGCAGAAACCGTGGATCCGGCTGCACTATGTCTATCCTTACCCTCATGTCCGCGACCTGATCCCCCTGATGGCCGAGGGGCTGATCCTGCCCTATCTCGACATTCCCTTTCAACACGCCGACCCGGGTGTGTTGAAACGCATGGCCCGGCCTGCCGCCGCTGCACGAACCCTGGACGAAATCGCCGCCTGGCGTGCGGTCTGCCCCGACATCACCCTGCGCTCGACCTTCATCGTCGGCTATCCCGGCGAGACCGAGGCCGAGTTTCAGACCCTGCTGGACTGGATGGATCAGGCGCAACTGGACCGTGTGGGCTGTTTCAAATACGAAAACGTCGCCGGTGCCCGCTCTAACGCCTTGCCCGATCACGTCGCCGAACCTGTCAAGCAAGACCGATGGGACCGCTTCATGGCAAAGGCCCAAGCCATATCCGAGGCCAAGCTGGCCGCAAAGGTCGGCCACAGGCTGCAAGTGATCGTGGATGAGGTCGATGCCGAGGGTGCCACCTGCCGCACCATGGCCGACGCGCCCGAGATTGACGGCAACCTGTTCATTGATGAGGATTTCGAAACGCTCTGTCCCGGCGATATGGTCACGGTCGAGGTCGAGGAGGCCGGGGACTACGACCTTTGGGCACGGCTGGTCTGACGCCCTGACCAGCGCCGCAGCTGCCCTGCCGCGTCAGGTCAACCAATACCGATCCTTGCCCCGCGCGAACCGCCCGCCCCGGCGCAAGAACTTCACTGCGCCAAACATCGCGGCACCGGACATGGCACCATGTTGTGGGGGCAGTTTAGAGTTGCTCAATTTCCCCCGTCCAAGGCCAGCCCCAGGCCGGTGGGTCCTGCCGAGCCCTGACCGCCTTATGCTGGCAGCCGGATCTCGGCCGGCGGCGCGGGCTGGGGTGCAACACACCGCCAACGTCCTGTAATCCGTCCTCAAATCCGGAACAACGGTCCCATCATCCGCGGCAGCCAGTCCTTGAACCGCAGCGGTGCATCGGTGGCGGCCAGGCAGACGCAATCCAACCCGATATCCGCAACCGGCAGATGCTGCAATTCCTCTCCTGCAACCTCGACATCGCCCGGCCCGAAACGGTCGGTGGAATCGACGAAGGCGCCTTGCAGCACCAGTGTCAGCTCGATCCCACGGTGGCCATGGTCCGGCACCGCCGCGCCCGCGGGAATATGCAGCAACCGGGCCGAGGCGTGTTTGGATGTCGGCAAGATCGCCTGCCGCACCCCCATGCCCAAAGGCCGCCACTTCACCGCCTCAAGCCCGCCGCCGACATAGGCCGCCAAGGGTGCAGGCATTATCCCCGACCGGCGTGCTGCGACCGTTGGCGCAACGTGCCGCGCAAGACAGGTTTCAACTCCGCCCTCCATCGCCACCGCGCCGTCCCCGGCCTCGAGCACGGCGCCGCCTACGGCCTCAAACGCACCCAACTGGGCCCGGCATTCGTCGCATAGCGACACATGGGCGGCTGCGACCAGCGCAAAAGCCTCGGGCAGATTTCCGGCAGCATAGGCGATCAGCAGGCTGTCGGTCAGGTGGTGTCGTATCATCATGACGTCTCACTCAATTTCAAACGCAAACGGTCAAGCGCCAGCCTGATCCGCGACTTGATGGTGCCCAACGGCAAGCCGGTTTCTGCAGCGATCTCGGCATGCGACAGATCGCCGAAATAGGCGCGCTGGATCAGCGCACGCTGCTTTTCGGGCAAGTCAGCCATCGCTCGCCCCAGAATCCGCGCCTCTTGGGCGGCGGCATAGGCATCGGCCTGATCGGGCGCATCACCGCCCATCCAATCCAACTCTTCGGGCTCGGGGCGGCGGTCGCGGCGGAACATGTCGATGCGGCGGTTTCGGGCAATCGTGAAGATCCATGTGGCGACCGACGCCCGGGCAGGATCGAATTGCGCCGCCTTGGTCCAAACGGTCGCCAGCACATCCTGCGCGCAATCCTCGGCCACCGCAGCCGTCGCCCCGGACTTCATCAAGAAATGCTTCACACGGGGTGCGAAATGCCCGAACAGTGCCGCAAATGCTGCGCTGTCCTGCGCATCACGCACCTGCATCATCAAGGCTGACCAGTCCTGATCCCCCGAGTTGAGGTTTGCGTTGACCAAGGCTTCTCCATTCTGCCGCGAAACATAGAATCCGGCCCATAGTTCACCCAAGGGCCGTATCTTGGCAAAGCTGATCTGATCGACAATTGCAAACATGAAATAGCTACGACGCTGCAAGCACAACGGATCATGTTCTGATGCCAAGAAAACGCGCTTTTCCGGAAAAGTCGATGATGGCCAGAAAAACCTGCCCTGTCTTCGAAAACTGATCCATTCGCTTCTGCCTGTCGTAATGGTGTGGTGACATCAGGATGCTAGCATGCCGTTCGAGACCTTCTCCAATGCCCGCCGTATTGCCGTCATCGGTGGCGGCATTTCCGGCATGGCTGCGGCGCATCTTCTGGCCCCCGAACATTCTGTCGTACTTTACGAAGCTGAACCGCGCCTTGGTGGCCACGCCCGCACCCTGATGGCCGGCAAACGCGGCGATCAACCCGTCGATACCGGTTTCATCGTGTTCAACAAGGTCAACTATCCCAACCTTCTGGCGCTGTTCGAGCGCTTGCAGGTGCCGGTCGCGCCGTCGAACATGGGGTTCGGGGCCTCGATCAAGGGCGGTTGGCTGGAATACGGGCTGGCCTCGCCCGACAGTCTGTTTGCGCAACGGTCCAACATCGTATCGCCCCGCTATCTGCGGATGCTGCGCGACATCCTGCATTTCAACAAACATGCCTTCGGCGCGCTGCGTCCCGGCATGACCATGGGTGACCTGCTGGCCAATCTGGGCACCAGCACATGGTTTCGCGATTTCTACATCCTGCCGATTTCCGGTGCCATCTGGTCGACCCCGGTCGACGGCGTGCTGGACTTTCCCGCAGAAACCCTGGTCCGCTTTTTTCAAAACCACGCCTTGATGAACGTGACCGGCCAACACCAGTGGTATACCGTTCAAGGCGGGTCGGTCCAATATGTCAGCCGGTTGCAGGCCGCCCTGACCGCCGAGGGCGTCGATATCCGCACGGGCAGCCCCATTGCGGGGGTGCGGCGTGCCCAGAACGGCGTCATGGTCCGGGCCATAGGGGCCGAGTGGGAGCATTTTGACGAGGTCATCTTTGCGACCCATTCCGACGACAGCCTAGCACTGCTGGCCGATCCGTCGCCACAGCTTCGTCAGGCGCTGTCGGCGGTGCAATACCAATCCAACACCGCGATCCTGCACGCCGACCCGTCGCAGATGCCCAAATCGCGCCGGGCATGGGCCAGCTGGGTTTACACAGAACCGGCAGGCCCAAGGCCCGACCGAATCGATCTGACCTATTGGATGAACTCGCTGCAACCCATTCCTCATGACGACCCGTTGTTCGTGACGCTGAACAACAACCGTCCCATCGCCGAACATCTGATCCATGACGTCAACACCTTTCGCCACCCGGTCTTTGACACCGCCGCCATCGCCGCCCAGGCCACCATCCGCGATCTGAACGGCCAGCATGGCCTGTGGTTCTGCGGGGCGTGGATGCGTCACGGCTTTCACGAGGATGGCTTTGCCTCGGCCGTGGATGTCGCCACCGCACTGAAGGCCCGCGCTTTGCAAGAGGCGGCCGCGTGACATCAGTAAGCCATCTTGCAGGTCAGACCTTTCACGGCCGCAAAGGTCAGGTCACCAACAGCTTCCTCTACAAAGTCGACTATGTCTTGCTGGACCCCGACACGGCCAAAGGTCCCGGCCTGTTCTCGCGCAATCGCGCCAATCTGACCGCTCTGCACGATGCCGACCACGGCGGCGACCCAGGCAAGGGCACCGGCACGGCATGGCTGCGTCAAGTTCTGACCCGGCACAACCTGACGCAAGACCATATCACCCTGCTTGCCCAACCCCGCGTGCTGGGCCATGTGTTCAACCCGGTGTCGTTCTGGCTGGTCCATGACGCAGCACGCGCCCTGCGCGTCGTGGTGGCCGAGGTGACCAACACCTTTGGCGACCGGCATTCCTATCTGTGCCACCGCCCCGACCTGGGGCCGATCCTGCCGACTGACCATCTGACGGCGCAAAAGATCCTGCATGTCTCGCCCTTTCAACCCGTCGAAGGCGGCTATGTGTTCCGCTTTGACATCCGCCCCGACCGCATCGGCATCTGGATCGACTATACCGCCGGGGCAGGGGGGCTGATCGCCACCCTGACCGGCACTCTGACCCCGCTGACGAACCGCGCCATCCTCGCCGCCTGCCTGCGCCGCCCCTTTGGCTCGCGCCGCGTTCTGACCCTGATCCACTGGCAGGCGGTCAAGCTGTGGGCCAAGGGTGCCCCGTTTCGCAGCCGCCCTGCCCCGCCCACCGTCGCCGTGTCAGCCCAAATGTCCACCACACACACCATTTCCAGCCCCGCCGAAAGGATCTGACCCATGGGAACAGCCCTGCTTGTTCTGGCGCTGGCCGCCGTTATCGCGTTGCCATGGCTAACCGGCTTTGCCAGTCAACGCCCGGCCCAATACGCCAACCTGCCCAGCCCCGCCTTCGACCCCCGACAGCACCTGAACGGCCCCATCCTGTGCGAAGGCGTGATCTATGGCCCGCTCGGCCGCGTGACCTCGCGCTTTGTCGCCCGGTTCGAGGGCAGGTGGGAGGGAAACCGTGGCACCCTGACCGAACATTTCCGCTATGACAGCGGCGAAACCCAGGACCGCGAATGGCGGCTTTCCGTTGGCAACGACGGCACGATGCGGGCTGAAGCCGCGGACCTTGTGGGCACCGGTCACGGCATGTTGTCTGGCCCAACCGTGCAGATGACCTACAATCTGCGATTGCCGCAAAAGGCCGGTGGCCATGTGCTGGCGGTCAATGACTGGATGTATCTGACCGAGAATGGCACCATCATGAACCGCAGCCAGTTTCGCAAATTCGGCATCAAGGTGGCGGAACTGGTCGCCACGATGCGCCCGGTCACCGCATGACCGCCGTGGATTGGAAGGGCAAGCGCTATTGGCTGATCGGCGCATCCGAAGGGCTTGGCCTGTCGCTGGCGGTCCAGATGCGGGCGGCGGGCGCGAACCTGATCCTGTCGGCGCGCAGCGAAGCCGCGCTTGCTGCCGCCGCCCGCAGCGTTGCCAGCGATCTTGACGGCGTGATGACCGTGCCGGTCGATGTGGCCGACGACGC
>JBAXXO010000192.1:0-6156 GCA_037127855.1 Alphaproteobacteria bacterium | reverse complement strand
CTAGGAAAGGGACAGATCATGACACAGACAGTTTTGGTTTTGGGCGCTTCGGGCCTGTTTGGCGGGCAGGCGGCACGGGCGTTTGCGGCGGCGGGCTGGACGGTCCGTAAATATCAGCGGGGGACGGATATGGCATTGGCTGCCGAAGGGGCCGATGTCATCGTCAACGGTCTGAACCCGCCAAATTATCACGCATGGGACCGGCTGATCCCGGAGATCACCCGCCAGGCCATAGCGGCCGGCCTTGCTTCGGGGGCCACAGTTCTGGTGCCGGGCAATGTCTATGTCTATGGCGTCGAGCCCGGCCCGTGGGGACCCAACACCCAGCACCGGCCAGCCTCTCGCAAGGGTGCGATCCGCGCAAGGATGGAATCCGACTATCGCGCTGCGTCGGAACAGGGTTTGCATGTGATCGTACTGCGGGGCGGCGACTTTATCGAACCCAACAGCCCCAAAAGCTTTTGGAACATGGTCGTGTTGAAGTCCGTGGCCAAAGGTCGCATCCAAACCGCTTCGCCAGCGCCTGTCACCCGCGCCTATGCCTATCTGCCTGACATGGCGCGCGCCGCCGTCGCCTTGGCAGATCGTCGCGCAGACCTGCCCGCTTTTACCGACATGCCCTTTGCAGGCTATACAATGTCGATGGCTGACCTTGCCGCCACGCTGGAACGCATGACCGGGCAAAGGATGCGTCTGACCGCCTTTCCATGGTGGGCGATGCGAATACTAAGCCCGTTTTGGGAACTGGCACGCGAGTTGACCGAGATGCGCTATCTGTTCAACCACAGCCATGCCCTCGACCCGGCACCGTTGGGTTTGACCTTGCCAGAGTTTCATCTGACCCCACTGGAAGAGGTGCTGCGGCAAGAGTTGGCTGTTCTTGCCCCTGCCACCCCGATGGTTCAGGGCAAGTTGAGCACCGCCCAGACCGGACGGTGACGCGACGCTGCGGCCAGCGTGGCGGCAAAGGGGTCTTGCGGTGGCAGGGACAGCACGCCCGACGACGCCACCTTGATCCGGGCTGAGGGCAGGATCACATCGACGCGCAAAGCGCCGACGGCATTGCCGTAAAAGGCAGTGTCCATCGCCGGATCACCGACCTGCCCGATATCTTGGTGACCGTCATGCCCCTTGGGCCTTGGGTCTTGCAGGGCGGGCAATGTCATCAGGGCGGCCATGGCATCATGGCGTCCGTCGCCGTCAGCAGGGTCAAGGTTGCTTTGCCCCATGACCACAAAGGGCCAAGGCGGCGCAGGCCATGGCAGATCACCTGCCAGCAGATGCAGCCAGACCGCCGCCTCATCATGATTGCGCCGGCCATTGCGATCTTCGGTTCCGTCAAAGACGGGCGGCGTGGCATACCATACCAGCAGATGCAGCGCATGTTCGGGGGCGTAGTTGATCGTCACGTCATAATGCCCCGAGGTGGACAGCAATTGAACCTGCCGCGCCGCCTCTGTCATATCGGGCGGCAAATCCGCACCCGGCAGGTCGCGCCACAACAGACCCGAAAAATCTCTTACCTCGCCAAAGGTTCGGCGCGACAGCACCGCCATCCCGGCCGAACCGGCAAAGCGGCCAAAACCCTGCGCATCCCGCGCCTCGCCCGTCTTGCCGTTGCCATCAATATCCAACCCGGTTTGAACGCCGGTATTGGGCCGCAACGCCATCAGATAAGGATAGATGACACCCACCTCGGCCAGGCCTGCGGACAGGGCCTGCAACGCCTGCTGGTCATAGTCATAGTCGATGCCCGTCAGCAGCAGAATATCAGCGTCCAGCCGCGCCACAACACGGATCACCGCTTGTATCTGCGGGTCGCTGCCACGGGTGATAGCCTGCAACAAAAGGCCGGGCCCGCTGCGCGTCAGTTCAGGGTTGTAGGTCGCAATCCGCAACGCCTCGGACAAGGCGGGCGGGCCCGGCCACAGGATCAGCCACAGGATCAGACCGGCGACAATGCCCCGGACGCGATGACGCCTTCGGCCTTGCGGCGGTCGGAAATCATGTCGGCCACGCGGCCCATCGCGATGCCACGCATGAACAGGCTTGCAGGAAGAAAAGACCATGCCGTCATTGTCCAGATCAGGGTTTGCGGCGATGTCAATTGCAAGGGCTGAAATCCAACCGATGCCACCTTGATCACCGGCGGGATCAAGAATGGCAGCACAAACCCCAAAGCAATGTTAATGCGGGCATCGCGGGTCAAACGCGCGACCACGTCACCACCAGAGGTCGGGTCGAATGTCGGCAGATTGACCCACACATTGAACGGCCTGTCGCGGCGCGGCCATTGGCCAAGTCGCAACTGCACGGCGAAAATCCCCAGCGATGTCAAAGAGATAAGATAGGACATCCCCGCCGCTGTGCGGACAGCACCGACCTGCGCCTCGGTCGCGTTTGCGCCCATCATAAACGTGGCCAGCCGGACCGGGCTATAGGGAAAATCCATCGAAAGGCCAATCAGACCACCCACAGCATGGACCAGTTCGGTCATGGTTGTCGGCTGAAGTCGCCCGCGCTCGATGGCCGACAGGCAAAACACAGTCGCAAACAGCATCAAGAAGCGAATACTGTTGAACGGTGGCGCATCACGGAATTCGTACAGGCTAGGATAAACGCAACTGTATTCGATAAAGGTCAGAACGGCGGCGAACAAAGCGATAAGCGCCACCATTTGCTGGACGTCGGACCTAGGGTCGTTCAGCAGGATCGTCGGCGCAGCGATAACGAACATCACCAGAAGCGAACGGATCGCAGCACCACCAATCCGCGATAGCGCCGCGCTTACACCCTCGGCCCAGCCGGATCCAATTCTTTGCCAGACCCTTGAACCGGTCATTTTCCGCATTATCTCGCGGATGGTCTCAATCTTGCCCAAGCGTGACCTTCTTTGAGGTGGGTTACTTTGATCAGAAACGATATCCTCTTTAAGAGTGCTCCGCAACTACTTGGTTAAGATTTGGTTAATTGGTTAACATGACGTGATCCTTTTGGCACTTTCTAGGACAAAGTGCGTCAGAATCGGATCCATCGGGTGGCCCAAAACGGGCCGCCTTGGGCGTAATGCCCAAGGCGGCACAAGATATTGTGGCCCGTTCGTCTTCAGGCCCATGGACGCAAGCTGGCTGCCTTGGATTCGAACGCGTCAATGGCGCGGGCCTTCTCAAGCGTCAGTCCGATGTCGTCCAACCCGTTGATCAGGCAATGCTTGCGGTGGCTGTCCACCTCAAAGCTGAACACCTTGCCATCCGATGTGGTGACGGTTTGAGCCTCCAGATCAATCGTTTGCCGCGCATTGGCACCTTTGCTTGCATCTGACATCAAGATGTCAACGACGTCTTGCGGCATCACGATGGGCAGAATGCCGTTCTTGAAACAGTTGTTGTAGAAGATGTCGGCGAACGAGGTTGCGATGACACAGCGCACGCCGAAATCCAGCAGGGCCCATGGCGCATGTTCACGGCTGGAGCCACAGCCGAAGTTCTCTCCGGCGATGATGATTTCGGCTTGCCGATAGGCCGGCTGGTTCAGCACGAAGTCGGGAATTTCTGCGCCATCCTGCGTATAGCGCATCTCGTCAAACAGGTTCTTGCCAAGGCCGGTGCGGGCGATGGTTTTCAAGAACTGCTTGGGGATGATCATGTCAGTGTCGATATTGACCAAGGGCATGGGGGCGGCGATGCCGGTCAGTTTGGTGAATTTTTCCATAAGTTGCTCCTATACGGCGATCAGTTCGCGAATGGCACGAACGGTATTGCAAAAGCTTGCCGAACGGTCATTGCTCGGATCCAAATGTGGTGCGATTTCCGCGGCGCCAATCCCTTTTCCATATCCGGGACGCAGTTTTGCCATCTCTTGCGTAGGATGGCTGATTGCGTCGGGATCCTTTTTCGTAAATCCTGGTTGTTTTCCGGAAATCAAGTAGCCTGCCAAGACAAGTGCTTCGACATCAGCCAGGAACCATGCCTCCAACTCTTGACACACAATGCGAACTCTACTTTGATTTGACTTCCCAGCAGCCGCAACCATTGCGACCAGCAGTGACTTTCGATCATTACAGTTTCCGCGATCATTGTCCCGCAAAATTAGAAACCGCGCTGCGGGGTCTTGCCAGCCGCGCAACTTTCGAGGGATCGACTTCTCTAGGTCACTTTTGCCTTGGTGTGCAATGATAGTCACCGTATCCAGATCAACCCCAAGTTTGGGCAGCAGGTGTTGCAAGGTCGTTTTCATCGATAATTCTTCAGTAAGGATAACCAGTGTCATTGAGGGTCGGCCCCTTTAAACAAACCCTCGCGCCAAAGCCAACCCGGCTGATCACCCTCCTCAACAAGCTTGACGAGTTGGGGGTCGTCCGCCGCTCGGACAACAGTTGTGAACCCTTTTGCCTTTCTCAACCAATATATTGCGGTCAAAGGCACGGCACCCAAGAAATCGGGAGAATGGGTGGTGACAAAAACTTGCCCGTTCCCACGGCGTCGATGAGCATAGGAAGAAAACTCTTCGGCCAAAATTGGCAGTAGGCTATGGTAAAGTTGGTTTTCAGGCTCCTCAATACATAGAAGCGGATGAGGGTCAGGGTCTTCTAGCAGGGCCAAGTATGCAAAAATCTTTATTGTCCCATCCGAAACTGACCTTGCGATGAACGGCCTATCGAACGCGCTGTCGCGGAATTGCAGTACGACGCGACCGTCCCCCGTATCTCTGGCAATAACTTCTGCGACGCCCGGAACTCGGCTTGTCATCTTCTTGACAACACGCTGAAAGACCTCCGGGTGATCGTCATGCAGATACTGAGCATAGAGCGCAAGATTGTCCCCAGAGGCACTCAAATGCTCGGCAGGCGCGGCCTCTG
This sequence comes from Alphaproteobacteria bacterium, assembly GCA_037127855.1. Classification (GTDB taxonomy): domain Bacteria; phylum Pseudomonadota; class Alphaproteobacteria; order Rhodobacterales; family Rhodobacteraceae; genus Stagnihabitans. The sequence goes on along the minus strand of JBAXXO010000192.1, from coordinate 1,298 downwards.
CTTCCCCGCGCGCATCAGCGATGTGAAAGTCACTCACAGTCCATTGTTCGATCAGTTCACGGAGTTGCTTAGTAGCTTGAAAGTCAGCAAGTTGCCCCAGCGCCTTGATCGCCAAGAAGTATGGCTTATCGAGTCTGTATCGCTCCTTAGGGAGTGATTTATAGTCCACTTTCGGATTAAAAGCGTCTGTTGTTTCCTTAACAGCTTCACCTTCCCCGTTGGTAAAATCCAAAAAGTGGTATGGTGCACCGGTATGTTGGGCGCGTCGAAAACGCAGTATCTCGCGCCGAACAATCGGCTGGCGCGATTCCTCGGCAATCTCAATCAAATAGGTCACGATTCGTGAATAGATGCGTTGGCTATCGTCATCGTTTAGATCCAACTGGACTTTCAGTTCAATCTGGATAGCTTCTCTCTCAAACCCGCGAGATACAACCTGGCCGAACCCACCTCGCTTTTGCAAAGCGGCACGGACGTCGCCTGTCAGGCAATCTTTAAGAAAGCCAAACACATCAATCAGGGAAGACTTTCCTGCGCCATTTGCCCCTACAATGACCGCAAAACCGGGAATATCCTCCATGGAGATATTCTGAAGCGCTTTGAAGTTCTGAACCTTAATTGATGTGACCTGCATCACATAATCTCGCGCACATCGGTCAGATGACCTGTAATCGCCGCAGCGGCGGCCATGGCGGGGGACAGCAGATGCGTTCGCCCGCCACGGCCCTGACGTCCCTCAAAGTTGCGATTGGAGGTCGCAGCACAGCGTTCACCCGGGCTGAGTTGGTCGGGGTTCATGGCCAAACACATCGAGCAGCCGGCAAGCCGCCATTCAAACCCGGCATCGAGGAAAATCTGGGCCAGCCCCTCCGCCTCGGCCTGTGCACGGACCAGACCCGAACCGGGCACCACCATGGCACGCAGACCGTCCTTCTTCTTCTTGCCCTTCAGGATGGCCGCCGCGGCCCGAAGGTCTTCGATCCGGCCATTGGTGCAGGACCCGATGAAAACGGTGTCGATCTTGATGTCAGACAGTTTCTGGCCCGGGGTCAGGCCCATATAGTCAAGGCTGCGCTGCACCGCTGCGACCTTTCCGCCGTGAAAGTCAGACGGGCTGGGCACAACCCCCGTGATCGGCAGCACTTCCTCGGGCGAGGTGCCCCAGGTGACGACCGGGGCGATATCCTCGCCCTTCAGCGTGATGATCTTGTCCCAATGGGCGTCATCGTCCGAGAACAGCGTTTTCCAATAGGCCAAGGCGGCCTCCCACGCGGGCCCTTTGGGGGCGTGCGGGCGGC
>JBAXXO010000191.1:0-6192 GCA_037127855.1 Alphaproteobacteria bacterium | reverse complement strand
CCTTGAATCAGAAATCAGACCAGATGGGAATCCTGATACTCAACAGGCCCTAGCCCGGTTGCACCTGCTCTCGAATCCTCCGCACGATGCTGCCTGCGTTGGAACGCCACCCCACCGGAAACCCATCCGCGCCGAACCGGTCGGGGAACAAGGCGGCGGTTTCAGCGGAGATGCCGGAGTCGCGGTCCTCGGCCTTGGCGGGAACGGGGTCGAAGTCCACAAACCAGCTCTTGAACAGCGCCGGCGCCATCTCCGCCAGCGTCGCCGCCATCCGCTGGTTCAACTCGTTCTTGTCGTCGAGGGAGGAGAGAAGGTCGGCAATTCGATTCTATTCATCGAGCGGCGGTAGGAGAAGGTCCTGAAGGTAGAATGCATCGCGGGTCGTGGACAGGACAGGCGACCCGTCGTCGATGTTGTTCACGTCCAGATGTTTAAGCTGATCGTAGGCCCAGCGAAAATTCAGATCACTCTTGGGGCGCAGCGAATAAAGCCCGCGCTTGCGGGAGTATTCGGTTAGATCAACTTGGTTCAGCGCCGCTGCCTCCAACACCGCCGCGAACTTGTCCCGCGACGACCAACCCTCGGGGCCAGCGTCCGCGTCAGGCAGTAGCTGCCCCTTGCCGCGCGCCTTGGCCCGCCATTTGTGCAGCGTCGCCTCGGAAATCCCTTCCTGCTGCGACAGCTGCCGAATGGCCATGCTGTTCGGTGGCAGCATCCGCTTCAACACAGCCGCCTTGCGTTCCGGTGAATATCCCACGTCATCGTCCTATCCCGCCCGCCTGAGAAATAGAGGAAAAATAGAGCAGCGGACAACTTCCCTGACACAGGGGGGAATTCCCACAGTCAGATCAACCAACCCTCGGTACTACAGGCTTCTTTCCGTAAACTTGTGCATCGCGATGCTATTGCAGCATTACCGTATCTTGCCAGCTGCAACGCCGCATTTCGGATAGGGCTAGACCTGCGCGATGAGCTTTTGATGCCGACTGGGGAATCCAGCTTTACATGCTTGTGTGCTTCCCTTAGCGTTTCCCCCGCACGCGGAATGCGCAAAACAGCATGTGCGGGTTTTATCCAATTGGGAGGATGCAATGAAACTAAACGTATCGCTGAGCCGTGCAGTTGCCGGTTCTGCCCTTGTCCTGTCCTTGATGGCCACCACCGCAATGGCGGGGGATCCGACGCCGAAGTGGTGCACGGGTGTGACGATTGCCGCATTCCCGGGCGGTCCGCAGGGCGGCGTGTTCGCCAACAACGTCTTCAACGGCTTCAAGCAGGCCGAACTGGACCTTGGGCCGACCGTGACCTATTACTTCTCGGACTGGGATCCGAACAAGATGCTGCAGCAGATACAGCAAGCTGTGGCGACCAAGGTCGACGGCATCGCCACCTATGGTTTCGCGGGTGAGGCTGCGACCGGGCCGATCGTCGATCAGGCTTTTGCGCAGGGCACGATCTTTACCTCGCTGAACACCTCGCTGCCGGACAGCCAAAAGAAATATGCTCCGAACGGCTTTGGCTATGTTGGCGCGCCCAACTATTCGGCTGGTTTTGCTTTGGGGGCAGAGGCTGCCAAGCGCTCCAATCTGGCAGCGGGCGACAGCGTCTTTGTCTGGGGTCTGAAGGGTCAGGGCGGCGACCGGGGCCAGCGTACGGTGGGCGTGCTGGATGCCTTCGAGAAGGCCGGCGCCAAGATCATCTATCAAGAAATCGATGCGGCCACCAACGCCGACCCGAATGCCGGCACTGCGACATTCGTTGGCGTCATGGGGGCTAACCCCGGCATCAAGATCGTTGTCACCGACCATGGTGGACTGACCTCGAACGTCGGGGTTTATGCCAAGGCGGCCGGTCTGACCCCGGGTCAGGTCTATTTCGCAGGCTTCGACATGTCGCCCAACACCGCCCAAGCGGTGAAGGACGGCTTCCAGAACCTCGTGATCGACCAGCAGCCCTTCCTGCAAGGTTATCTCCCGATCCTGAACATCTGCCTGACCAAGAAGTTCGGATTCTCTGGTCTTGACGTGAACACTGCCGGGGCCTTCGTGGACTCGACGAATGTGGATGCCGTGGCGCCGCTGGCCGCCGTTGAAATCCGCTAAGCCACAAGGGGCCCGCAGACGCGGGCCCCTTCTTCCTTCATACAGGTGACCTGATGGCTGAAGCTTCACCTCGTACAGGGGCGACGCCCGTTATTGAGCTGCGCAACGTCTCCAAGACCTTTGGCGAGGTCCGCTCGCTGTCAGACATCAACTTCGCCGTCTATCCCGGCGAAATCGTAGGCCTGCTTGGCGACAATGGCGCGGGCAAGTCGACGCTGGTCAAAACCGTGATGGGCTTTCACAGGCCAGATCCGGGTGGTGAAGTGTTCTTCAAAGGCGAAAAGATTGACGACTGGTCGGTCGCCCGCGCCCGCGGCCTTGGGATCGAAACGGTCTATCAGGAACGCGCTTTGTGCGAGAAGCAGCCGATATGGCGCAACATGTTCATGGGGCGAGAGCCCCGAACTGCATGGGGCCTGCTGGACGTGAAGAAAATGCGTGAGGAATCCGCGCGGCTGATGTCGGAACATATGGGCTTTACCTCGGCCGCCGTGCACCCTGACAACGTGGTGACCACGATGTCAGGCGGCGAGAAGCAGGGTGTGGCCATAACCCGCGCTTTGTATTTCGATGCCCAACTGGTAATTCTGGACGAGCCCACCATGGGTCTGTCACTGACCGAGACCAAGAAAACTCTTGAGTTCGTCAGTAATATCAAGAAGGCCGGCAAGTCGGCCATCTTCATCGACCACAATATCTTTCACGTCTATCCGGTGGTGGACCGCCTTTATGTGCTCGACCGTGGCAAGGTGGCTGGCGTCTATGACAAAAGCCAGATCACAATGGAAGAACTGATTGACCGCCTGTACCGGGTCGCCCGGACCGGAACGCTGGAGTAAGCCATGGCCGCCGCGACAATCTCGGAAGAACCGAAAAACAACCGGGTGGCGCCGCCCTCGTTTCTGCGCCGCTATGGCTCGCAGTTGGGCATCATCGGCGTGGGTCTGGTGATGTGGCTGGGGTTCGTGATCGCGGCCCCGACCGTGTTCATGAACACCTTCATTTACGTGGCATTCGCCCAGACCACCCCACAGTTCGGCATCATCGCGCTGGCGCTGACCTTTGTGGTGATCACGGGAGAGATCGACCTGTCCTTCCCCTCCATCATGGCGCTTGGAACGGCGATCTTCTGTCTTGCCGTCACACATGGCCTTCCATGGCCGCTGGCTTTGCTGCTTGGGCTGTTGACCGGGGCTGGCTGTGGCTGGATCAACGGGATTCTCGTCTCCTGGCTCAATATCCCATCGCTGGTCATCACGATTGGTACTTCGTTTCTGTTCCGGGGCGTGGAACTGGTGATCATGAATGGCACTGGGGTGCCTTTGACAGCCGATATGTATCCCGGCCTGCATGCCTTGCTGCGCGAAAGCTATTTCGGCGTGCCTGTGCAGACGCTCTGGATGGTTGTTCTGCTGATTGCCACATGGCTACTGCTCAACCGCACCCGATTTGGCGCGCATGTGTTCTTGGTCGGCGACAACCCGACTTCGGCTCGCCTGATGGGGATTGACGCTGTCAGCGTCAAAACCCGCGCCTTTATGCTGACCGGGGTGATCGCTGTGTTCGCCGGGCTGATGACCTCAGTCTACGGCTATTACTTCTGGCCAACGACTGGCGAAGGGTTCCTGCTCAACACCATCGCTTCGGTGTTCCTGGGCGGCACTTCGGTATTTGGCGGCACGGGGTCGGTGATTGGGTCTTTCGTGGCCTCTTACATCATCGGGGCGATCAATGCCGGGATCGTCTCGGCCGGGATCAACGCCTTCTACACCCAGCTTTGCTTCGGTCTGGTCATCGTGATCTCGGTCGTGTTGCAGACCATCATTGACCGCAGGATCCGGCGTCAGTCCATCACAGGTCGGTAAATGAAGATCACCCGCATCACGTCCACCGTCGTCAACGCCGGGATGCGCAACTGGGTGTTTGTGCGGGTGGAAACAGATGTGCCGGGCCTGTTTGGTCTGGGCGAGGCCACGCTGGAATTCCAGACCCGTGGCGTGGTGGGCGCGATCGAGGATCTGTCGTTGCTGATCATCGGGCAGGACCCGAGGAACACCGAGCATATTTGGCAGATCATGTTCCGACATCCTTTCTTCAAGGGCGGAATCGTGACCATGTCGGCGCTGTCTGGGATTGATCAGGCGTTGCATGACCTAAAGTCCAAGGACCTTGGCATCCCGCTGTGGCAATTGCTGGGCGGGCAATGCAAGGCGCGTCTTCGGATGTATGACCATCTGGGCGGAGGCGACAACACTTCGGTCTATGACTCGGCACAGGTTGGCTCATTTGCCGAAAAGGCCGCGCAGTCGAGGGCCGATGGTTTTTCGGCGGTCAAAATCCTCGCCGTCGGCAAGACTGCGCCTTTGGACGGGCTTTTCGCCCTGAAACAGGCCGAAGCGCTGATGGCCGCCGCCCGCGAAGGCGCTGGCGAAGATATGGACATCATGGTCGATCTGCATGGCCGAACCACCGCTGCCATGGCGATCCAGTATTGCGAGGTTCTGGCCCCCTACCGCCCCTGGTTCATCGAGGAACCCTGCCAACCTGAGGATTGGGAAGGCACCGCCCGCGTTGCCCGCTCTACGCGCATCCCGATCGCCGCCGGAGAGCGCCTTTGCCATCGGCGCGAGTTTCTGCCGCTGTTGCAGTCTGGCGCCATTGCAGTTGCCCAACCTGATGTCTGCCACGCCGGTGGTCTGACCGAGGTCCGCCGCATCGCTGCGCTGTGCGACACTTTCGGCGTCTCGATGGCCCCGCACAATCCGCTTGGACCGATTGCCACGATGGTCAACATCCACCTTGGCTTTGCGACGCCGAACTTCCTCATCCAAGAGGTGATGCGGTCCGACGTGCCGTGGCGCGAGTCCATCGTATCAGGTGTAACGCCGATCATCGGCGGCTATGTTGAACCCAGCCAAGCCCCCGGCATAGGCATTGAGATCAACTTCGAGGAAGCTGCCAAGCACCCCTACCGTGACGTCCATCCCGCGCAGTGGTACCATCACGACGGCGCCGTGGCGGATTGGTGATGCGGCTTTCGGGGCATCATATCCTGGTGACAGGTGGCAGTCGGGGCATCGGGGCCGCGACGGTGCAAAAGGCGCTGGAGGAGGGGGCAAGAGTCACCTCGCTGGATATCATTGCCGGACTTGATCTAGGGGAAGACGGCCTTTCGCTTGCCGCGGATGTGACCAGTGCTACCCAAGTTGCCCATGCTGTTGACATAGCCGCCGCGAAATTCGGTCCAGTGACCGGGCTTGTCAACAATGCGGGCAAGAACTCTTACTCCGATCCGGTCAAGATGACGGAAGCCGAGTGGGAAGACGTGTTTTCAGTTGACCTGAAAGCCGCATGGCTGATGGCGCGGGCGGTGCTGCCGGGGATGATGGCGGCGCGGAGGGGAAGCATCGTCAACATCGCCTCGGTCCATGCGGACATGACCTATCCCGGCATGTTCCCCTATGCCGCTGCGAAATCGGGGCTGGTGGGACTGACGCGGTCCCTGGCGCTGGAGGTTGGGCAGCATCAGATCCGTGTCAATGCCCTGAGCCCCGGCTATACCGAGACCTTCCTCGTGCAGGAGTTTTTTGAAAGGAACGACCCCGCCCTGCGTCAACAGGTCCTGAAAGCCCATGCCATGGGGCGGATGGCCCAGCCCGAAGAAATAGCCAACTGCATCGCCTTCCTGCTGTCGGATGAGGCTTCCTTCGTCACGGGGGCCAACTGGCGCGTCGATGGCGGGCTGACGGCGCGGTTTGCTGGATGACGCAGCTTCGCGCTAAGGCATAGAGCGGATATCCTGCTATTGCCTTCCACCCGCAGCAGGACACCGGGTCCAACGAAGCGGCGCAAGCGGTCGGAGGGGGGTGACGGAGATGACGACCTAGATGGCGGTCTGACTTTCCAGATAGGAGGCCATCGTTTTGCCAATGGCCTTGCCGATCCGCTCCATTGTTTTGCCCGCCTCCTATTGCCGATCTGCAATGGGCCGTTGAGAGGCAGCATGTTCTTGGAAAAGGGCATGCTGGGGTGCAAGCGGGGCGAAGTGTGCAGATGTCAACAGAAGCCACCATCGTTGTTTATCAGTTAG
>JBAXXO010000190.1:0-6223 GCA_037127855.1 Alphaproteobacteria bacterium | reverse complement strand
GATCCAGCCGGTCAGATGCGACGCGCTGGAAATAGGCGGTGTAATCGGGGGTGGTGAAGGCGTTGTCAGACCCGCCTTGCGCGGCGACGATCTTGCTGAATTGTTCGGGCGGCAGGGCAACATCGCGCAGGCCACGTTCACTGTCGATCTGATGGGCGGCAAAGGTCTTCTCCCATTCCGGGGAAAGCTGGATGAGGGGGATCGTGCCATCAGGACGCTTCAGTTCGGCCACCAGTTGAAAGCCGAGACGTTGGCGGACATGTTCGCAGATCGCCTCGGCGCTGCCGGCGCCGCGCGCCTCGGCTGTGGCCTCGAGGATCAGGGGCAAGTTGCGGATCGAGACCCGCTCTTCCAACAGCAGACGCAGGACGCTGAGCAAGGTATCGACGGGCACCTTTTCGGGGACCAGCTCATCCAGCAGGCGCTTGTTCTGTTCGGCACGGACCGGGTCAGAGGTTCTGGTGAACTCTTCCATCAGACGCCGCAAGCCGCGCAGAGACAAAAGCCGTGCCAGATTGCCCTTGATGACCTCGAGCAGGTGTGTCGCCAGAACCTCGGCAGGGGAGACGACGGTCAACCCGGCGAGAGAGGCATCCTCTTGCGCATCGGTGCGAATCCAGCGGGCCGGTGCGCCATAGACCGGCTCTTTGACATCCATGCCGTCCGGGGCCGAGACACCATCGGCCAAAAGGACCAGCGCCCGGTCGGGAAACAGGCGATCGCGGACCTTTTCGATACCCTGAAGGCGAACACAATAGGTGCCGGGGGTCAGGCTCGCCTCATCCGTCAGGCGAATTTCGGGCAGGATCAGACCATAGGTCGCGGCGATATGGTTGCGCATATTGGCGATGCGGCTGTCGAGACCCGTCGCGGGGTCGAGCACCATCGAAACCAGATTGGGCGCAAATTCGATGTGGATTTCGTCAAAATCGAGAACGTCACCGATGGATTTCTTGATGGGGGTCAAAGTGACGGGGGCTGGAACGGCAAGAGGTGCGCGGGATTTTGCATGGGCCTGCCAGGCGGCATAGGCCAGCAAGGCGGCACCGAACATGAAGGGCAGAAAGGGCATGCCCGGGATGATGGCGATCAGCGCCATCAGCAGGGCAACCGTTCCCAAGGCACCGGGGAACCGGCCGAGTTGGGCGAAAAACGAGACGTCAGCGGCCCCGGTCGCGCCACTGCGCGACAGCAGCAACGCGGCCCCGACCGAAATGATGACGGCGGGAATCTGACTGACCAGACCATCCCCGACGGTCAGGATCGAATAGGTTTCGAACGCCTTGGCCAGCGGCATGCCATGGACGAATACCCCCATGATCAGGCCCATCACGATGTTGAGGACCGTGATCAGCAGTCCGGCAACGGCATCGCCCTTGACGAATTTGGAGGCGCCGTCGAGGGCACCGAAAAAGTTGGTCTCGGCCAGTTCACGCTCACGGCGTATCTTGGCCTCTTCATGGGTGATGGCACCGGCGGCCATGTCGGCATCAATGGCAAGCTGCTTGCCCGGCATCCCGTCCAACGCGAAACGGGCACCCACCTCGGCCATACGGCCAGCGCCCTTGGTGATGACGACAAAGTTGACGATCAGCAGGACAGAGAAAATCACTATGCCCAGCAGCAGGTTGCCGCCCATGATAAAGTCGGCGAAGCCTTGGATGACATGACCCGCAGCGTCGGTTCCGGTATGGCCCTGGCCGATGATCAGTTTCGTCGAAGACACGTTCAGCGACAAGCGCAGCATCAGTGAGGCCAGAAGGATGGTCGGAAAGGCCGAAAACTCCAACGGGCGTTCGATGAACAGGGTCACGGTCAGCATCAGGATCGCCAAGGCAAAGGACAGCGCCAGCCCGATGTCCAGCACAAAGGCCGGAACCGGCAAGACCATCATCAGGATGACGCCCATCAAGGCCAGCGCAAGCAGGATGGTCGGTCGGAAGATTTGCGTGGTCGTCAGGCCGAATTTGTCCATCAGGACTTGCTGCCGATGATGGGATTACGGGCGCTGAACAGCGGCACGATGGATCCGGCGCTGCCCGGATCGCCAGCCTGTAAAAGAGGGAACAGATTTTCGTGCAGGTCAGGGTCGGGAGCCGCCACAGGGATGGCGGTGCCCGGGTCGTTCAGCACCTGCTTGACCTTGGCCAGATAGGTCTTGGCCAGATCCGGGGTGCGGGAATGATAGGACGCCACGGCGGTCGCCCAATCGCCGCTTTCCTGGTAAAGCTGCGCGAGGAAGGCGGCGGCCTGCGCGGCATTCTGCGCGGGGTCGAACATGTCGGACAGTGAGGTGAATTTGTCGCCGTGCCATTTGATGTTGAGTTGAAAGCAGCCGACATCGAAGGTGCCGGTGCCATCCGATTGATGCGCCATGGCAGCGTCAATCGCCTGATCCTTGGTGTCGTACCAAGCGCCCGCGCCGTCGGCATTGATCGTCCACGGCCAGGGCCGCAGGTCTGGCGCACCGCGTCCGGTTTCGACACGCGTGATCGCCAACAGAATGTCGATCGGAACGCCGCTGTCTTTGGACGCTTGCGCCGCCGCCTGATCGCATTGACCGGACGGGTCGGAAGCGCCGAGGCCAGGCGCGGGCATCCAAGCCAGACCGACCAGTGCGGCTTGCAACAGCAAGGCGAGACGGTTGTGCAATTTCATCGGATTCACCGTGGCTGCCAGGGATTCTTCCCATAGGACCAGGCTAGCACCCATTGGTTACTGACCCGTAACGACAGCCCTATTGCGAGGCCATGTCAGGCGATTTCACCGAGTTGAGCAAAGCGGTGATGGCGTCACGGGTCGATGCGCTGTTGCTGACCAGCGACTGGCCCTTGGCCAGCGGACCTTCGGGCGGCGGGACGGTTTCTGCTGCGGCGGCCGTTGGCGCAGCGGCGGGTGGGGCGCCAGTCACGGCGGCGGCGGCGGCCTTCCAGACATCCGGACCGCTGGCGGCGAGGCTTTGCCAATCCTGCGTGCGGCTGACCGCGTTCCAGTGGTCTTCGGTCATTCCAAGATCGGCAAAGAGTTTCGCGATGGCAGCATCATCGCCCAATTGGTGCAACGCATCCAATCTGACCTGAATGGCTGGCGGTGATGTCAGGTCGCCCACCAGGTCAAGGGCCTGACTGGGTTGGTTCTGGGCCACAGCGATGCGGGCCGCCAGCAAGGCGGGCGGCGCGTTTGCGACGGCAAGCCACCGCGCCGCCTGATCGGCAAAACCCAATTTGAGCATCCGGTCGGCGACAAGGCTGGCCGAGCCGCGCGCCGCGCGCGGAGGCTCTTGGCCGCTTTCGAGGGTGGCGTGGTTGAGCAGATCCGTGTCCGGACCGGAGTTGCTTAACAGTTGCCAGACGGTCGCACCGGCACCCGGGGCATTGGGCAGCGCGGCAAAGGCGGCGTTGAAATCACCCGATGCAGCATAGGCCAGAACCAGCGTTTGCTGAAATCTGTCATGGTCGGCGCCGTCTTCATGCTCTTTGGCGTAGTCCTCGATCACGCGGACCTGATCATAGGTGACGTCTTGTCCCAGTTCGGCACGTTGCACGATCAGGGCCGCCAAAGCGTCGGCATTGGATGGGCCTGGTGCCGCAGCGACGGCCTCAAGCCGGGAGACACTGGCACCGGGCGAACCGCTGGCCCGATCAATCGCGGCCTGCATCATTTCAACCGCGGCACTGCCCGCGGGACTGCCGCGTGTGATGGCGTCGCGCAGCACCGTTGCCGTGCCAAAATCGCCCATCGCGAGAAACCGGTCAACCAGAATGGGCCCGAAATGAAGCCGCAAATGGGGCGGGAGTGCCGAAAAGGCCCGCAGAATTGCCGATTTCTGCACTTGCCCAACAACCAGTGCCTTGGGGTCGGCCAGAATTGCCCAAAGTGCTGCCGCAGTGTCGCAGGTCTGCATACCCTGAAAGACCGGGTCGGGGTCGATTTCCCCATCGGTGATGCGGGCCATGCTTTCCCAGATCGGCTTGTCCTCATGTTCGATCGCAAAGGCGCGCAAAAGGGCGCGCGCTTCGGCACCGAACCCCAGAAACAAGTCAAACCGCACCGCCCTTTTGACGGCTTCCGGATCGGGGCGGTCGAACTCGCCGATCAGATTGGCCATGGCCGGGGCAAATTGCATCGCGATTGCCGGCTGCCTGTCAAGAGGGCCACCAATGGAGGTGGCCGCTTTGGGATCAGCCGCGCCATTGCCATGCGCCTCGGCCGCTGCGACGGGTTTTTCAGCATGCGCCGCCGCGCCGTGTGCTTCGCCATCGGGCGTGGCGTGATCGTCCTTGACCGCGTCCGCAGCGGCGACGAACCAAGCGCCGACATCAAGCTGTTCATCGCTGAAACAGGCTGCGCCGCTGGCGGTCACGGGTGTGCCGCTCTCACCCAATTGCCGCAGTTCCAGGTTGAGTTCGTCACCCAGACGCAACTGAACCGAGGCGGTGTCTTGCGCCTCGCCGATCACGGGGGTGTCACCCTTTGGCTTGGCCATATCGACAATACCCGCTGTCGCCCCCTTGCTTAATTGTTTGATCAGCGATTGACGCAAGGGCTGCAGATCAACCGCGGCAGCTGGCGGATTAGCCACCGTGAACAAAGGAGAGACCTGATCCTGCGCCGCAGGCTGCTTGGCCGGTTCCAGCGCCGCGGCCGTCCAGTCATAAACCTGCTTTGGCGTTTGTGCCAGCGGTTGCGGAGCGGGGCTCGTGCCACCGTCCAGCGCCAGTTCGAATTCGGAACCGTTCGGCGGATCGCCATCGCGAATGTCGATCACCACCGTGCCGGGCCGAAACTCGAACGGAATGGCGAAACAAGCACAGGCGATGCCAAGGCGCAGGCCACCCGTCTTTGGATCGGCAAAGATCGCGGCAAGGCGGTCCTTTTTTATCAGATCGAACGCCTTGGTCAGATCATATTGCATGCCGCCTTGGGGTAGCCGCAGTTCGTAACCATCGGCGGTGCGCCCCATTTTCCAATCGACCGCACCGGGGTATTCGACGACGATACGCGTGAAATCAGAATGATCACCGCTGGTAATCCGGGCGGCCTGGCCCCAGGCCTGCAGCGGAAAAAGCAACAGCACAATCAAGGCGGCAAGCGAGCGTGTCATGCGGCATTGTCCTGTTTGAGGTTGCGCAGAACCTCTTCCACGGCGGAAAAGCTGGGGCGGACGTGATGCGGGGTGTTCTGCCGCCCGACCTCGATGCAGATGTTGGGCGGATGGCGATGGAGGTTGGCAATCAGGACTTCACGGATCAATTGATTGAAATGCGAGTCTTCCTGCACGACCGTCTGGACCTTGCTGGCCATCGGGCCGATAAAGCAGTAGGCCATGAAAACGCCCAGAAACGTCCCCACCAATGCACCCCCGATCATCGCGCCCAAGATCGCGGGCGGTTGATCGATCGAGGCCATGGTCTTGATCACACCCAGAACAGCGGCGACGATGCCGATGGCGGGCAGGCCATCCGCGATGGTTTGCAGGGCATGGCTGCCGTTCAGGGCGTGGTGGTGCGCCTGCTCCATCCGTTTGTCCAGAACCTCTTCGACCTGATGGGGATCGTCATAATTCATCGAGGCGGCCCGCAGCGTGTCGCAAATCAGTTCCACCACCTCATGGTCGCGCTGGATCTTGGGATAGCGGCTGAAGATCGTTGAGTCTTCAGGATTTTCAACATGCTCTTCCAAGGCGACGGGGTTCGAGCGGGCAATGCGGACCAGATCGAACAGCAGGGCCAAGAGGTCACGGTAATCCGTGTTCTTCCATTTCGGCCCTTTGAAAACCTTGGCGATATCCTTGACCGTCTGTTTGGTGACCGACCAACTGTTGCCCACCAGAAACGCGCCCACCGTAGCCCCACCGATGATGATCAGTTCATGCGGCAGGGCATGGAGGATGATTTCCATTTTGCCGCCAGCTTCGACGTAACCGCCGAAAACCAAGACAAAGATCATGATGATGCCGATGATTCCAAGCATGTGCTTGCCCCGCCCCCTGCGTCAAATCCAGATTCCCACGACGCAGTTTTTCATGGCCGTGTTAAGAAAGGCTGACCCTAGATCGAGTTGCGTTGGGTCAGGTTGACCTGACCCGACGCAACTCGCCACATTCTGGGCGGCTTGCCTGTCTTGGATTGCACGCAATCCGGATCAGATTGAATGCAATCCGCTCTTTAATTCTTGGGTGCCGTCGCATTGCGTCCCGCAATCAGGACGGAAATCGAATAGG
>JBAXXO010000189.1:0-6349 GCA_037127855.1 Alphaproteobacteria bacterium | reverse complement strand
ATGGAAGCCGGCTGATTGATAAGACAAGCCGGTTGCACTCGATCTGAGTCAGATTGAGTGCAATCCGCTCAAGAGCCTGCTCACCGGCAATTGGATCACCGACAAGCGCAACCCGATTATGACCGGCCCCTGTGGTGTCGGGAAAACCTGGCTGGGCTTTGCCCTGGCGCAAGCGGCCTGTCGCGACGGCGTCACCGTGGTTTACAAAAGGATGCCCCGCCTCTTCGAAGAGCTGGAACTGGCCCATGGCGACGAGCGCTTTCCCCGTCTGTTCCGCAGCATCACGAAAGCTCCGCTGCTCATCCTCGACGACTGGGGGCCAGACCGGCTCACCGCCACGCAGCGTCGCGACCTGATGGAAATCGTCGAAGAACGCTATGGCCCCGGCGCGACCATGACCACCAGCCAACTGCCCATCAAGACCTGACACGACGTCATCTGTAGCGCGTCAACCGTTTTGTCCGGGCGCGACAACCACCTTGGCCGGTTTGAGGCCGATGGGGTTGGCGTGGATTGAGATATCTGGTTCAGATTTCCCCTTCGGTTTTGTTGTCGTTGATGGTTGTCGGTGACGCTTGATCCTGGGCCGGTTTGCTGGCGGCTGCGGTGCGCTGTCGGAAGCTTTCGGCATTCATCTCAAGGATTGTCGCGTGATGGACCAGCCGGTCGTTGGCGGCGACAGCCATGGCTTTGTCCGGGAAGATCTGATCCCAGCCGCTGAAGGGTTGGTTGGCGGCGATGGCGATGCTGCGGTATTCGTAGCGCGGGGCGATCAGTGCGAAGAGGACGCCAGTCTCGGCCTGATCCTTGTGGGCATAGGTGATGTCGTCGAGGATGATCAGGTCGAACCTGTCCAGTTTGGCCAAGGCGGCCTCGAGGACAAGATCGCGGCGGGCGACCTGCTGCACCAGGACCGCACAGCTTCATGGCTTGCATCAATGCCGCGTTCTTGCAGGAGGTCTTCGACATTGCGCAGCGAGAGCGAATAGCGGACGTAGAGCATTAGCCCCAATCAGATGATTTCAGGGCCGGTCTAAACCAGCGAAAAGGGCTGGGTTTTGTCGTCCCGTGAGGCGAGGCGACCAGCATGACCGCCTCGACCAATTTTCGTCTGACAAAGCCCAATTTCCCTTCCCGCTCATCGATGTCCAATCAGCACTATCACAAAGCGACGGGATCACCAACACATCCAAGGTGCCAGTGATGGCAGTGGCATGCGGCGCGGGACGGACCCGCTGGCTCACGCCACACCCGTTCCAGTCTAGTAGTCCACCGCGTCGCGGGTGATCGGACAGGTCATGCAATGGCCACCGCCGCGACCACGCCCAAGTTCCGAGCCCGAGATGGTAATCACCTCGATTCCCTCTTTGCGAAGCAGCGTGTTGGTATAGGTATTGCGGTCATAGGCGAATACAACTCCGGGCGAGGCGCAGACAAGGTTCGCGCCCGAGTCCCATTGGGTACGCTCGCGAACATAGGATGACCCACCTGTTTCTACGACGCGGATCTTCTTCAAGTTTAGCGCATCGCGGACCGCATCAGTCCAGCTGCCCTCAGCTCGACGCACGTCGAGCTTGCCACTCTTGCCGGGACGGACGCTATAGGGTGTGATCGTGTCGACAATATCAGGATAGATCAAAACACAGTCGCGGTCGGCGAAGGTAAACACGGTATCAAGGTGCATGGCGGCGCGCAGCTTGGGCATTCCGGCGACCAGAACATGATCGACGACATCCTGCTGGAACAGGGACTGCGCCAGAAGCGCTATCCCTTGGTGCGAGGTCCGCTCGGACAGACCGATCAGCATGGTGCGGTTGCCCGCAGGCATGACGTCGCCGCCTTCAACTGTGGCTAGACCATGCTCTTCCTCCGGATTGCCCCACCATATGTTTACCTTGCCGGCAAAGTCAGGGTGGAATTTGTAGATCGCAGTGGTCAGCAGCGTCTCGTCCCTTCGTGCGGGCCAGTAGAGCGGATTGACCGTGCAGCCGCCATAGACCCAACACGTCGTGTCTCGGGTATAGAGCGTGTTGGGAAGCGGCGAGATCAGATAGCGACTGATCCCAGGCGACTGCCGGATCATGTTCATCACGGCGCCGGAATGCGCTTCAGGGAATTCCTCCACTGACAGGCCACCGATCAAGGTCTCTGCCAATTCCCTGTCCGTCATCTCGTCAAGATAGGCGCGAACGTCGTCCATCAACTCTAGGCCAACCTCGTTGGCAGTGACACGGTTGTCGAGAACCCATTTGCGCGCCTCGGGTATTGCCACGGTCCGGGTCAATAGGTCGTGCATTTCGACGACGTCGATGCCCCGGTCGCGCATCTTCTGCTGAAAGTCGAGGTGATCGCGCTTCGCGACATCGACCCAGAGCACATCGTCGAACAGCAGGTCGTCGCAATTAGAAGGAGTCAGGCGGGCATGCGCACGCCCGGGCGCGCACACCATGACTTTCCGAAGCTGTCCGACTTCGGAATGGACGCCGAATTGCATTGGTTCACTCACTGGTTTTCTCCCTCTAAGGTGTGATGATGCCGACCGCCAGCCCGTAGACCCCCAGCGCGGCACCGGCGAGCACCATGAGCAGGACAAGCCATTCGCCGCCGGTGAACATCTTGGCGTTTTTCTCGCGCCGTGCCCAGATATAGAGGATCGTCCCCGGAGCCAGCAGCACGGCCAACAGTACGACGAACTTCAGCCCGGCGGCGATAAACATAAACACGCAATAAATTGCTGCGATCCAGGCGAAAATCCCATCACGTCGACGCTCGCCGGGCACGGCAGCATATGCTTCTGCAGACCGCGCCAGAAGTACCCCGTAGGCTGCAACCAGCAGATAGGGCAGGAGAGATGCCACAGCAGCCATATCCAGCATGAAGTTGAACGCATCGGCAGACCAGTAGGTCGAGATGACGAAGGACGAAATGACGGAATTTGACACCCACATCGCGTTGGACGGCACCTTGTTTGCGTTCTCCTTGGCGAAGAAGCTTGGCATGTCCTTGGATTTCGCTGCGGCCAATGGAACTTCGGCCACGATCAGCGACCAGGACAGATAGGCCCCCAGCACTGACACAATCACACCGATCGAAATGAACCATCGCCCCCAAGGCCCGACAACTGCGGCAAGCGCGCCGGCCAGCGACGGTTGGCCAAGTGCGGCAACGTCCGAACGCGGCATTATGGCGTAAGGCAGCAGTGTGATTGCCACCATGATCCCCGTCACGCCGACAAAACCCTACATCGTCGCCGTGCCCACATCGGACCGTTGCTTGGCAAAGCGGGAATAGACACTTGCGCCCTCGATTCCGACGAAGACGAATACTGTAATCAGCATCGTGTCCCGGATCTGGTTGATCATGCTCTTCTCTGGCATGTTCACGCCGCCCCAGAAGTTGGCAGCGAACATGTCCCAGTTGAAGGCTATAATCATCGCGATGATCGCCACGATGATCGGAACGAGCTTTGCAATGGTCACGACCAGGTTGATGAACGCGGCCTGCTGCACCCCCCGCAAGATCATGAAGTGAAATAACCAGATCCCAATCAAGGCAAGGCTGATGGAAACGACCGTGCTGCCGCCACTGAAGATCGGGAAAAACGCCCCCAACGTAGCGCCGATCAGCACCCAGTAGAACACGTTACCCAGTATCGCGCTAAGCCAATAGCCGAATGCAGACAGAAAGCCGACATAGTTGCCGAAGCCAGCCTTGGCATAGCCGAAAACGCCGGTGTCGATGTCGGGTCTTCGTTCGGCCAGCGACTGAAACACGCGGGCCAGCATGTACATGCCGGTTCCCGCGATGGTCCACGCAATGATCGCCCCGAATGGGCCTGTTGCCGTGCCGAACCGTTGGGGCAGGTTGAAGATGCCGGCCCCAACCATAGATCCCACGACCATCGCTGTAAGACCGAAAACAGAAATCTTCTGGGCGTTTTCTGCCCTGCCAACCCCCTTCGCTGCTGTTCGAGTCTTTCAAGCCATCTCTTCGACTACAGTCGCAGGTTTTCCCACCATTACAAGCCGTATTCGGTGTGGAAACGAGTTGCGAAGGTGCGCAGCAGGTTCAAGACGAGGGCCTTGCTAAGGGGACACACATTTCCCCAGCGCAACACCAAGGCCTCTCGCACCGCAATATCATCGACTCGGCGATCAGGACGTGGCCGAGATCGCACTGCCGCGTCCTCGCATCGTAACAACCGTTCCGCGTGCTTGCGGTGATAGCCGGAGATCTTTGCGAATTCGGTCAGGATCCGGCCCTTGTCGGTGCGCGTCGAAGAACGGTATCGCTGCGCCACGGCCGTCAGAAGTTCATCTCTCATGCCCATGCTGATCCGCCTCATGCCCCACCCCCAGAACGAACTGCTTCGAGAACATTTCCAGTGAGGCAACGACACAAACTTGGGGAATAGTTCTGGCGAGGCAATGCGCCGGCCATGGTGGTTGTCGCTTAACAGTCATCGGCGAGCCGAGGTTCGCAGATGCCATCCTCGACCGCATCGCCCATGACGCTTACCGTCTCGAACTCGAGGGGGGATCCATGCGCAAATCCATCGCCAAAAGGGATGACGAAATGCCTCAAACCTGATTTCCGGGCCTCACTGTCGCGCAGCCTCACGGCAACGCGTCACAGGTGGGCGGACGCTCCGGAATGCGCCGACATGACCTCACGGACTTGGGCACAAGTCAGTTGAAAGTGCCGTTGGTTTTAGACGCCGGCTAGAGCCGCAGCCAAACTCGGCGGGGTCCAGATTGTCAAGGGCACTGATTACCTCGTTGGGTCAAATCCGATAGCGACGGTGCGATGGCGGGGCCGAACGTAGCGGTCTATGCGATCATTCTGGTGCCAATGGTCCTGTGCTGGCCGCATCGAGACGACTCAGGTTGGCACGAGCCGCAAGCCTTGGTCGCCGGTGGTGGCATGTGGCCTGCAACTGACATTTTCGCTGCCAACCGTCTGCGCGCTGAGCACATAGCGCGGGGCCCATCAGAATGCCTTCCGCCCTGTGCCTATATTGAGCGTGTTAGCTGATGGCCCCAGTCTGCAGACTGCATTTCACGCAGGCGCGACGCCGTTCGGGCAAATTCGAACGCGCCCTCGCCTTCAATATACAGCCGTTCGGGGGTGTCTGCGGCCGAACAGATCAGGCGAGTCCTTGCCTCGTAAAGGGCGTCAATCAAGGTGACGAACCGCTTGGCCTCATTGTAATTACTGGCTGACATTTGCGGGATATCCTCCAGCACCAGAACACGAACTACCGCCGCTATGGCCAGAAAGTCGGCCGGACCCAAAGGCTTGGCACAAAGATCCCAGAAACTGGCGCGGGCGGAACCATTCACGTAACACGCCAATTCGACCTGTCGACCATTAACTTGCAGCGTCAAGGGTGCTGGCTGTGACGTGCCGATCAGGGCGCGCCACAAAAGGTCCATCTGACGGCGCGCCGTTCCCGCCGGATGAAAATAGACCTGAACGCCCACCAACTTATCCCGCCGGTAATCATGCGTCCCTTCAAGCTGCATCACCTGCATCTTGCTGTTCAAGAGAGCAACAAAGGGCAAGAACAGCGCTCGGTTCAGGCCATTCTTGTACAGATCTTCGGGTGGGCGGTTTGATGTGGCGACAATTATCAAGCCCCCGGCCCACAACCGCTCGAACAGGCGGCTGACAATCATGGCGTCGGTTATGTCGGTGATCTGCATTTCGTCAAAGGCCAACAGCCGCAGATCGCGGGTGATGGCATCGGCAAAGGGGGCTAGCGCATCCTCGGCTCCGGTTTTGCGCGCCTGATGTATGGCTCGGTGGGCCTCTTGCATGAAGGCATGAAAATGAACGCGACGCTTCTTGGCGATGTCGGTCGCCTCAACAAACATGTCCATCAGCATGGATTTGCCGCGTCCGACACCACCCCAAAGATACAGGCTTTTGGGCGGCTCTTTAGGCTTTGCAAAAAGACCACCAAACAGCCTAATACTTTGATCTGAATGGTTTTCCAGCCATACGCGAAGCAATTCCAGTTGTTCGGCCACAGCGATCTGATGAGGATCCCGAGTCAGGTCACCCGCAATGCCACGGCGGTTAAGGATATCTGTCAAGTTTTCACGCATTGCGGCTGCATAGCAAGATGGCAAGCGCGGGGAAAGACCGGGCATCGTCATCCTCCTGTGCAAGCTGAAAGAAGCGTAGAATGTCGCCAACCTTTATCTTGCTCGTATCTTGCTTGCGCTCGACTTAGGCTCAGTCCTGATAGCCAAAAGATCACGACTGCGGCAAGGGCGCAGGCGGGCAGGAAGATCTCGGCGTCGCGGTCAAAGCGCATGGCGATCCTGCGCCAGTGCTTCATTCG
>JBAXXO010000188.1:0-6385 GCA_037127855.1 Alphaproteobacteria bacterium | reverse complement strand
CGGGTCTTGGCGCTGTCGTGGCCAACGGTGACGGTCATCGGTGCCTCCTGAAAGTTCGGCCTGGGGAGAATCAGTCCGTAGCCAACAAATTGTATGCCATTGTATGCCGTAATTCTAGTCCTACACTGCCAAGGCCGAGATGGCCAAACTGCGTGCAACAGGTCACGGGCGCGTGAAGAAAATGTAAATGCTCAATCGCAAAACATTGATTGGCGGTCCGCATAGAGTTTGAGTACAACGGAGCGTCGGGATATGAAGGTAGACATGGCATGATGCGACATTTTGCCCTAGCGCTTTGCATGATGTGGCTGGGCCTGTCCGGGCCCGGATTTGCGCAGGGTGCGTCGGGGGTGGTGGTCGAGTTGTTCACCTCGCAGGGGTGTTCGACATGCCCGCCCGCGGATGCCTATCTGGAAGAGTTGGCGCAGGAACCGGGCGTGATCGCGCTGGCGCTGCATATCGACTATTGGGATTATCTGGGGTGGAAGGACAAGTTCGGCCACAAGAGATTCACCGACCGGCAAAAGGCCTATTCGACCTTCATCGGCAGCAACACGATTTATACGCCGCAGATGATCGTGGGCGGCGTAGACACCGTCGAGGGCAGTGATCCTGACAAGGTGTCGGCCAATATCCGGCGTCATAAGGCGGCTGACCCGAAAGTTGTTTTGCAGTTGACGCGGTCAGGGGGGGGCGTGGTGATTCATGCCGTGGCAAAGACCGCATTGGCGCAGCCTGTGACCGTGCAGATGGTGCGTTACACGCCGTTGGAGCATGTTGCGATCGAACATGGCGAGAACGCTGGTCACACCATCGCTTACGCCAATATCGTCACCTCCTGGGTGCGGGTCGGCGACTGGCAGGGGACCGAGGATTTGAACCTGACGGTGCCCATGCAGGGCGATGACCCGGTGGTGGTGATCTTGCAGCAGCAAGGTCCAGGCCTGATTCTTGCGGCGTCGGTGCTGAAATAGCTATTTCCAGCGCCGGTGCACCCAAAGCCATTGGCCGGGGTGTTCGCGCACCTGACGTTCCAGCGAGTTGTTCAGGATCTGGGTCATCTCGGCGGCGGTGGTATGGGGGACGGCGGGTTCGATCAACAGATCGAAATGCAGGCCGTCAGGTTGGCGGATGCCATAGACCGGCACCAGCAGGCAATTGTACTTTAGCGCCAGTTCTGCCGCAGACAAAGCCGTCAGGGCGCGGTGACCCAAAAAGGTCAAGGGCGCGCCGTGGCTCATGTGCTGGTCGATCAGCATGCCCAGCATGCCGCCCTTGCGCAGATGGGTGACCAGGTCCGCCAGACCGCGCCGCCCACGCGGGAACAGCGGCTCGGATATCGCGCGGATCGTTGCGGCGAAATGGCGGTCGAAATAGGGGTTGCGCTGGGGCCGATACAGGGCGGCCACAGCCATGCCCTTGCCAGCCAGCACGGCACGGGCGATATCGTGATTGCCGAAATGGCCCGAGACAAGGATCACCCCGCGCCCTTCGGATTGGGCTTGCAAAACAGCGCCCAGGCCGACACCCACCAAGGCCGAATGGGCGACATTGGCCTTGAAATCCCGCGGCGAGTACAATTCGGCCAGCGTGCGACCCATATTGTCCAGGACGTCATGGCTTAACTTAGTCACCTGCCTAGGCCCAAGATCGGGCCAGATCAGCGCCAGATTGTCATGCACGCGTTTGCGGTATCCTGCCACGCGGCCCACCACATTGGCCATCATCCAGCCGCCGAACGCGATGCGGCTTGGATAGGGCAGCAGACGCAATGCCCCGATCAGCCCCGAAACCACGAGGTTTTGCGCATAAGCAAGGGGCAAGAACAAGGGCGATGATGTTTTGGGCACGGGGTCAGATCAGGCCACTGGGTCGGGTTTTGGCAAGGCCAGCCTCTTGCCGCCAGACATAAAGTCCCGAAGCGGCGATCACAAGCGCACCGATCAGGGTAAAGGCGTCCGGAAACACGCCAAATGCCGCGACCGACCAGACCGTGGCAAAGACGATGTCAAGATACCCAAAGGGCGCCAGCGCCCCTGCCTCGGCGCTGGAATAGGCCTTGATGATCAACAATTGCGCAGCGGCCCCCAAGGCACCCAGCAGCAAGAACGCCGGCACATGCTGCGGCGCAATCGGCTGCCAGACCCATGGCAGAACCAGCGAGGACAGCAGGGTTCCTGCCGCCGAGGCATAGATCATGGCAGCCCATGGGCTTTCGCGGCTGCCGACCAACCGCGTCAGCAGCAAGTTGGCGGCATAGCAAAAGGCAGAGATCACCGGCAGCAGGGCGGACAGGCTGAACACACCCATTCCCGGCCGCAAGATGATCAAAGCGCCCAGCAGCGCGGCAGCCACGCCCAACCCGCGGGCAAGGCTTAACCGCTCGCCCAGAAACAGCGCCGCGCCCAGGGTGATCAAGACGGGGCTGATGGCGGCCAAGGCGGTTGCCTCGGCCAGACTGACGTAATTCAGGCTGGCAAAGAAAAAGACGGTCGCGCCGATCTGGCTGAGCGAGCGCGCGACATGCCAAAACGGCATCGAGGTCACAAGCGCCGACCAGAACCTTTGGCGCAGATACAGCACCACGCACAGGAAATGACCGGCAAACCGGGCCCAGACCACCTCGACCGTGGGATAAAGTTGCACGAGCACCTTGGCCAATGCGTCCATGGCGGTGAACACAAAAATCCCGCAGGCAAGCAAGATCACGCCGCGCCGGATGGCGGCGGCTCTGGTCTTGGCGGCAAGTGTCAAGCCTGCGGTGGTCAAGTCCGCCCCCTGTCGTTTGCCGCACCTGTCTTTCGGGCAGGACGCTATCGCCGGTCCGTACCGGGCGCAAGGCATGGATCAGGGTATGGTTACGGGTTTCACTTTGCAAATGGCCCCGCACCCAAGCTGCGCGGATTTCGCACTTCATACTGGTCCAAATACTCATCTTCCCGTGCAACGGCCGTTACGGCACCACGGCAAGATCCGGGGGCGAAACAGCGTCCGCCATCGCGCAAGTCGACAAGGCGGTTTGACATCCTGGTGGGAATGCTATGTGGCATCAGAACCAAGACGAAGGTTGTCGCCAATGTCAGGATATGGGTGCCTAGTCTTCGGCGACGATAAGCCGGATTTCCCCGGTGCCTTCCAACTGGCGGATGGCCGTGACGATAGTGGCCATCGCATCTTCGCCATCCTTTTCCTTGATCTTGCCGCGTCCTGCCATTTCCTCGCGCAGACCTTGAGTCATGCGTTGCGACAGATTGGCCAGAATATACTCGGCCGAGGGTTCCTGATCGGGATTACCGATGGCTGCAGCCAAGGCTGTGACCAGAACCTGTTGATCGACCACGCGCACCATCTTGGGCACATCTCGGGGGTTGAGTTTGGTCTTGATATGTTCAAAGGTAAAGATGGACTTGCGCACCCGCTCGGCAAAACCGGAATCGGTTTCCTGCAGGCTTTTCAAGACGTCATCGCGCGTTATTGTGGCGGCAATGTTCAATATGGCACCGACACGCTGGCCGGCATCGGTCTCGAATGCCTTGAGGGGTTGCTGATCAATGTCGGTTGCCAGCGACATGCCGATACGGCGCACGGTGTCGGGGTCGATGTTGCCGGTCAACGACACGGCATAGGCCACCGCCCGCGCCTTGTCGCCGGGCAATTTGCCAAGCAGTTCCGCCGCCTTTTGCACGGGCAGCTTGGACAGCGCCACCGCCGCCACCTCAATGCTTTCCTCTGCCAAAGCCTCGGCCAGTGCCTCGACCGAAATCGATGTCAATCGTTCCCATGGGTCCACCGACAACGAGGCCATGTTCATGCGGCGCAGTCGGGAGGCGGCATTGGTCGAGATGTGGCCATCCATGATCGACAGCGCCCCCTCTATCCCGCCGGGAAAGGACAGACCGACCTCGTCGAGTTCGGCCAGAAACTCCAGAACGACGGCTTGCAGCGTGGTGCGGTCCACGCGCCGCATTTCGCCCATTTGCTTGGCAAGGGCGGCCTGCATGTCGTCGGGCAGGGAAGACAGCTTGATCGGGCTGCCCTCGGCCAGCAAGAGCCGCACGATGATCGCGGCTTTTTCACGGGATCTGATGCGCAAGCGGGTCGGAGGCTCAACCTCGGGCAGGATGCTGTCGGGGCCGGAAAGCCGGGCCAGCATGGTTGGCGACACAGACATGACCACCTCGATTCTTCTGAATACCGGGGCAGGGTGGCAGGGCGCAGTTAAGGTGCGGTGAACGTTCGCGGATCAGTCACCAAAGACGCGGGCGAAAATCGTGTCGACATGTTTGGTGTGATAGGAAAGATCGAACTTGTCGGCGATTTCGGTGGGGGTCAGGGCGGCGGTCACCTCGGGGTCGGCCAGCAGTTCGGTTTGAAAATCGGCACCATGTTCCCAGACCTTCATGGCGTTGCGCTGCACGAGGCGGTAGCTGTCTTCGCGGCTGACACCGGCCTGTGTCAGTGCCAGCAGCACGCGTTGGCTCATCACAAGGCCGCGGAATTTGTTCATGTTGGCCGCCATGTTGGCCGGGTAGACCACCAGCTTTTCGATCAGCCCCGCCAGACGGTGCAGCGCAAAATCAAGCGTGATCGTGGTGTCGGGACCGATGGCGCGTTCAACAGAGGAATGGCTGATGTCGCGTTCATGCCACAGCGTCACATTCTCGAACGCGGGGATCACCGACATCCGCACCAGGCGCGCAAGGCCGGTCAGGTTTTCGGACAGGACCGGATTGCGCTTGTGGGGCATGGCGGACGAGCCCTTTTGGCCGGGGCTGAAAAACTCCTCGGCCTCTAACACTTCGGTGCGCTGCATGTGGCGGATTTCGGTGGCGATGTTTTCGATCGACGCTGCGATGACGCCGAGGGTTGCGAAATACATCGCGTGTCGGTCGCGGGGGATGACCTGAGTGCTGATCGGTTCCGGTGTCAGGCCAAGCATTTTGCAGACATGCGCCTCGACTTCGGGGTCGATATTGGCAAAGGTGCCGACAGCGCCCGAGATGGCCCCGGTGGCGATTTCGGCCCGGGCCGCGACAAGGCGTGTACGGCCGCGGGCCATTTCGGCGTAAAAGCGGGCAAAGGTCAGGCCCATGGTGGTGGGTTCGGCATGGATGCCGTGGCTGCGGCCGATGCGGAGCGTGTCCTTGTATTGGTAAGCGCGCGCCTTGAGCGCGGCCAGCACGCGGTCCATAGCGGTCAGCAGAAGGTCGCTGGCGCGCACCAGTTGCAGGTTGAAGGTGGTGTCGAGCACGTCCGAAGAGGTCATGCCCTGATGCACGAATCGGGCGGCATCGGCACCGACGATTTCGGCCAGATGGGTCAGAAAGGCGATGACGTCATGCTTGGTCACAGCCTCGATCTCGTCGATGCGGGCCACATCGAAGGTCGCGTCGCGGGCTTTCCACACGGCTTGGGCATTGGCTTTCGGGATCACGCCAAGGGCGGCCTGTGCGTCGCAGGCATGGGCCTCTATTTCGAACCAGATGCGGAATTTGGTTTCGGGCGACCACAGGGCGACCATGTCTGGACGGGAATAGCGCGGGATCATCGGGGCGGCCTTTCGCTGCGGGTTCGCGCCCCCTTAATCCGCAGGGGGGGCGGGTGCAAGGCAGGGCTTGACCCAAGCGGTGCTGGTGGCTGGCGAGGCGACTGGCCGGCGCTTGGAACAGGGATTGGGGGCTTGATCACAGCAACCTTGCCGCGTCATAGTGCGTCAGGTCGGCATCAATTGGGGGCATGCTATGGTAGACGTGGTCAAGGGAAATGCGGTGACAGTGACGTTCGACGGCACGCGTTGCGTGCATTCGCGCAATTGTGTGTTAAGCCACCCGGATGTCTTTGTGCCCAATGTCAAGGGTGAGTGGATTTTCCCAGATGCCGCACCCGCCGCCGAGGTGATCCGCCTTGGGCAGAACTGCCCGTCCGGTGCGATTCGGGTGGCGCGCAACGATGGGACCGAAAGCACGGACGCGGGCCCCAAGGTCAACACGCTGCGGCTGCGCGAGAACGGACCCTTGGCCCTGGAGGCACCGATCTTGCTGCGCGGTGTGGCACAAGACGGCCCGCGTGCCACATTGTGTCGCTGCGGCGCCTCGGCCAACAAGCCCTTTTGTGATGGCAGCCATGTCGCCGCAGGATTTGTCGCCTCGGGCGAGATCCCCGAAAAGGCGTCGCAGCCGCTGTCCGACCGCGGTGGGCCAATCGATCTGCTGCCGCAGCCGGATGGACCGTTGAAGTTGGTGGGATCGGTCGAGGTGGTGACGGGCACCGGCCATACGGTGAACCGGGCCACGCAGCTGTTCTTGTGCCGTTGCGGCGCATCAAAGAACAAGCCCTATTGTGATGGCAGCCACAAGGCCATGGGCTTCAGCGCCGCCTGACGGGT
>JBAXXO010000187.1:0-6386 GCA_037127855.1 Alphaproteobacteria bacterium | reverse complement strand
CGAACGATACTGAGGCCTGCGCAGCGCGACAACGTCCAGTTCCGGCGGTCCTCCAATGCGCCGGCCATGGTGGTTGTCGCTGAACATGATGTCTTGCTGCAAGAGATTCGGCGCGATGTTGAAGGTGTGGTCGCAGCGCATGCTCGTCCGCCCGGCAAAATCTCGCAATCCCCGAGTCGCGCCGCCCAAGCGCCAAGCCACACTCCGCAGATCTGGCCACTGATCCGCTACAGGTCGCTATTGGCAATATCGATCAGGTATTTGCCGTAATCGTTCTTGGACAACGCGTTGCCCATCTTCAGCAAGTCTTCTCGGCTGATCCAACCCTTTTCATAGGCAATCTCTTCGGGACAGCCTGCCTGCAGCCCCTGCCGGACCTGCAGGGACCTCACGAAATTGCCTGCATCCAGCAGGCTGCTATGGGTGCCAGTGTCCAGCCAAGCATAGCCCCGTCCCATGCGCTGCACATCCAACGCCCCCTCAACCAAATAGGCCTGCAACAGATCGACGATCTCGACCTCCCCCCGAGCGGAGGGCTTGATCCGGCGAGCCCTCGCCGGGGCCGTGCCATCGACAAAGTAGAGCCCCGTCACCGCATAATGCGACGGTGGTTTGGCAGGCTTTTCGATGATTTGAGACACCTTACCCTCGGAATCAAACGCCAGCACACCATAGCGTTCTGGATCTGCCACACGGTAGCCAAACACACTCGCACCGGTTTGACGTGCATCGGCGGCCGCCAGAAGCTGGGTCAATCCGTGGCCAAAAAAAATGTTGTCCCCCAAAACCATGACTGATGGCGCACCTGCCAGAAATTCCTCTGCCAGAACAAAGGCCTGCGCCAGCCCATCGGGCGAGGGCTGCTCGATAAAGGTAAAGGCCAGCCCCCATTGTGAGCCGTCGCCCAGCACCCGGCGGAACTGGTGTTGGTCCTGCGGTGTCGTGATCACCGCGATTTCGCGCACCCCGGTCAACATTAGGACCGAAAGGGGAAAAAAAATCATCGGCTTGTCGTAGATCGGCATTAGTTGTTTCGAGACGCTGATGGTCAGCGGATACAACCGAGTTCCAGATCCCCCTGCCAGGATGATCCCCTTTCGCGCTGTCATGAAAGTTATTCCTTCCGGTGCGCCCCCCGCGTCGGGCGATTGTTTTGCAATTGGTTGCCGATGCCTGCAACGATCCGACACAGATGTCGACGAACAATGGTCTGTGGTCAAGTCATCCCGCGCAGGCCGAACTTGGCGCAAGGGTTGGCGTGACACGCCAAACCATCATAGCCATAGAAGCTGCCAAATATTCGCCCTCGCTGGAACTTGCTTTTCGGATTGCCCGGGCCTTCGACAAGCGCTTGGATGACGTGTTCAGCTTTCAACCCGGCTGACCCCGGAAACCGCAGCTTGCCAGGACTTGCATTCCGTTGGCGGCAGTACCGCGCATCGCCCTTTTCCTCTTGGCTCTGACCTCCGTGTTGTTTGGCACGTTGTCCCGACGATTCATGCGCGTGGACAAGGTCGATGCCTTGACCGACCCGCCGATAGTCTGCGCCGCGAGTCCCGCCCCTTTGCGTTGAAAAGTCATGGTCTCCGCGGCTTGGCGATCTTGGTGTTGGGGCTGACGCAATTCTCCAACGATCCGCGCCATGGGGCGCCGCGGCTGCATCACTGGATCGGCAACACCTTGGTCGCTGCGGGCGTTTGGTTCGCAAAATCGGCGCTGTGGATAGATTCGGCCCAAGCTAGCTGTCCAAACAGCCTTGTGCCTGACGCGGCATGGGAAGAGGTGGCGCTGATGGTCTTGACAGTCCTTTACAGTCCTTGCCGCTGGCATCTGCACGATCCGGACCGGGCGCGTTGCGGGCTAACGCACCGTGACGGCCCGGGTCTGTGCAATCATCTTGGGTACCGCCCCAGGAACCGTCATCCTTGTGCCTTTGTTGGTGTTGTTCGTCACCCCACTGGCATCATCGTCGACATCGCCTGCATCTCGGGTTGATTGGTCGATCCGATCCTTGGCGATGTCATGATCTGATACCATCCGGCATGGCCAAACCAAATGCCAACCGCGCAGACCTCGCCTCATGGCGCGGAGCAAGCCGATCGGCGCGCCTTGGTTTGGCCATGATGCCCAAACCGCAGGCTTTCCGGTCACGCGTCGCGACGATGGCGTGGCGCCGGGACGATCCCCTTCATACTGGCCTAAATACTCACCTTCAAAACCGTTGGGCCGCGGCAGGCTTGTTGCCCATGATGTCTTCGATCGCCGCCAGCACATCGGGTGTCATCTTGGTTTTGTTTTCCAGCGCGGCCAGATTGTCCGTCAACTGAGAGACCCGTGACGCGCCCAGAATGACGGTCGAGACATGCGGATTGGTCAGACACCACAGCAGCGCCAGATGGTGGATCGGGATGCCGACAGCCTTGGCCAAATCCGCCAGTGCACGCACTTTTGCCAGTTTTGCGAGCCCGGCAGGTTTTGCCAGATCGTCGCGCAACCATTCGTAACCTTGAAGGTTCATCCGGCTGTCCTGCGGCACACCTTCATTATACTTGCCCGTCAGGATCCCCGAGGCCAAGGGTGACCAGATCGTGGTGCCCAATCCGAAACTTTCATAAACCGGTGCATAATCCGCCTCGACCTTGTGGCGCTCGAACAGATTGTACTGCGGTTGTTCCATCGTGGGCGGCGTCAGACCCCAGCGGGCGGCCACGGCATGCGCCTCGGTGATGCGCTGACCTGACCATTCGCTGGTTCCCCAATACAGGATCTTGCCCTGCAAGATCAGGTTGTGCATTGCGCGCACCGTCTCTTCGACCGGCGTATCAATGTCGGGACGATGACAGAAATACAGGTCCAGATGGTCCACCCGCAAGCGTTTCAGGGCCGCATGACAGGCCTCGGTGACGTGTTTGGCGCTCAATCCGCGTTGTGTCGGCTTGGTGCCGCCCCAGAATACCTTGGAGGACACGATATAGCTGTCACGAGACCAGCCCAGCTCTTGGATGGCCTGTCCCATGACAAGTTCGGACCGTCCTTGCTCGTAGCCTTCGGCATTGTCGAAAAAGTTGATCCCGGCATCATATGCAGCTGTCAGCATGTCCTTGGCAGGCTGCACATCCACCTGTTTGGCAAAAGTGACCCAAGACCCGTAAGAAAACTCGCTGACCCTCAGCCCGGACCTGCCCAAACGACGATATTCCATCTGACCCTCCATTATGTATGCCCCACAATTAGGGCGCTTTCGCCCCATCCGCCAGTGCGACCGCCGTCAGTTTGACAGATGAACTGGTCAAGTCCAGCCATCTTGACAGCTCTGGCTGCAACGTCTGACGAGGTTGGTGAACGTCCCGGCCAGACTGACCTTAATCCCGGCGGCCGACGGTCAGGGGCAGATCGCCGGATCGTGCGCGGTATCTGCCCGAAATCTCAGACGGTGGGCCTTGGCGATTCGTTGAAAGCCGCCAGCCGCTTGCGGAACCCTCTAATGTTCAGCCGTCTCGCCACATTGCTGCACAGCGCAAAGACGCGGGCCTTCTTGCCCGTTGCTTCGAGATCATGCAGCAGCTCTTTCAGGTAGCCCGCATCATTACGCCGATTGCGCCAAAGTTTGGCAAAGCTATCGGCCGACAAATTGCCCTCGGCGGCCAGAATGACCACGTCGGACAGGATGCCCATGCGCGACAGGATGCATTCCAATTCAGCCCCGCCATGCCGCGCCAAAAGCGAGGTCGCATGGGTGGCACGGAACAGCGCCGCATGCATCGCATCCGCCTTAATCTGCGGATCGAAAATCATCGACAGATGGGCACAGCCATCGGCCATGTCTGGCGCGTAGCCATAACGTGAGGTAAAGTCGAGTTTGCGGCTGGATTTGAACCGATCATCCCATATCGCCTGTGTGGGGTCCAAAGTCGCCACCGGGTTCAAGACCAAGACCTGTGCGCCCGGCGCACAAACCGAATATGCAACGGCCGCATGGGACGAGGGCCCTGCGCCGTAAAACAAGATACGGTCAAAGCCCTCGAAAAAGGCTTGATCCACCATTTGGTCGAAATAGGCATAGACAGCAGGGTCACGATACCATGTCTGACCGTCTGCGATGATGCAAAGATGTGACCAACCCTTGGCTGCCGCAATATGATGGGCCAGCGGCATCTGCCCCGGACGTGCGCGGGCTTGGCCAATCGTTTCAAAGCTGACGATCAAGGTTTGGCTGTCTTCTATAAGCATCGCCCAGTGCCGCGTGCCAATGGTGTGAAAATGCCCCTCTTCCTTGCCGATAAGGTCAATCAACGCCAGCCAGCTATCCCTATCCTTTGCGGCCGAGGCATCAACGGGAATGTCCATTTCAATGTCCTGCATGCGCATTGTCCGTCTGTTGTCCATTCTTGCAGTATCGGCAACAATGCGGTTTCAGCAAGTAAAATGCGCGTCGGATCGACTGCCCAATCGGCGGCATTTGCCAAGGATTGTTGCGGATGCTCTGCGGCGGGTCGAGGTTTCTTTCCCGAACTTGAACCCCAAGGGCAGCTGCGCCCTAGTTTTCCGGCGATTTGCCGGTTTGCGCCTTTATCTGACTGTGAACCGTGATCAGCGATGCTTCTGCCGCCGAAAGGGTGCGGCTGGGACGTGTCATCAAAAGCTGTCCGAATAGGGCGCGCCAGGGTTCGTCGCGCATAAGCTCGACGAACCGGGTGCTGCGCCAGTGATTGGCCCGGTCATGCAGCGGCCCCAGCACCGGGTCCAATCGTAGTCTCTTGCGCAACGGTGCTGATTTCAGCGCCAAAATCGATCGGTCCTCGATCTCGCTCAGGTTGCGCTCGATCCAATAGCCCATATCAAAGGCTGCAGCCTCGCGGTTGGCGCGGCCGCGGTCGCACTTGACCAGATAGCTTTCCATCGAACCCAGCGGGTAATGATTCAGTTGGACCAGCGTGTAATTGTCCTGACGCATATCCGAAAACAATCTGCTGTTCTGGGGCATTGCACGCCCTGCGCCGTCAAACCAGCGTGGACTGCGGTCAAGGTCGGGGTTGCGGGGGCGGTGGACCCCCAGTTTGCGAAACGTACCGTCATTGCGAAACAGGGTCTTGATCATTTGGGCGCGCCAGGGCCAGGCCAAAGTGGCGGGGGCTGCGCGCACAAAGGTCTCAGTCACGGGCCTGTCCTGAAAGTCGACGATGCCCGCATTGCCAAACAATCGCCATGTCAGGGCAATGGCATCGGCCTCGGGCAGTGCCGCGAACAAAGCATGCAGGGTGCGGTCGCCGACATGGATATTGACGAATTCATCAATGTCCGCATGCAGAACCCATTCGGCCTGTCGCATCAATGGGTGCTTGTCGGCCATCTTCAGCGCCGCCCATTGCGGGCGCTCGTCATGCGGCACGCCATTGCGGACATGGGTGACATGTCCCAGTTCTGCCAAACGGTCAAGCATCAGGTCCGTGCCATCCGAACAATCATTCGAAAACGCCAGCACATGGTCAAAGCCGCAGGCAAGATGATGGGCCAGCCATTCCAGCAGGAAAGAGCCTTCGTTCTTGACAGTCAGGATCAGCAAGGCACGCATGGCCAGTTTCTAACAGGGCTTCCGATACGGCGCAAACGGGTTGA
This sequence comes from Alphaproteobacteria bacterium, assembly GCA_037127855.1. Lineage (GTDB taxonomy): Bacteria > Pseudomonadota > Alphaproteobacteria > Rhodobacterales > Rhodobacteraceae > Stagnihabitans. The sequence goes on along the minus strand of JBAXXO010000187.1, from coordinate 770 downwards.
TCGCCCACGTTTAGCACGGCAGCTTGGCGTGATGGAAATCACGAGTTATCAGCGCATTTGTACGCTTGCGCCCGGCATTCTGGCCTTTTTATGATAACCGTGTCGCCGACCACCGCTTCAATGCACATGACAACTGGGTCGATGCGATAGCCCTGTCACTGGGAGGGGGCAAGCCTTGGCATACAAACGGCGAGGCGGCTTTGGTTTACGACACCCAAGTCCCGGTCGCCCACGGCGTTGCGATCCGCGATGGCTTGGTCGAGCGCGGCGTGACCAGAATGCGCGTCGTGCTTTCACATTGTTACCCTTGGCTGCGCAGTACTTCAAGACGGCGGCAAATTGACGTTGCCCGAAAGTCTCATTGCATGGCAATCTCTTGCTATCGCATATCAGTGGTCAAGCGCCCACAAGTTCCGAATGTCAGCCATGATATGATGCAAATGATTCTGCAGTCAGTCAGGGCGACGGCCCGCGATTATCGAAAGGACTTCGCATGAAACGACTGATCAACGCGACCACGATCCTGTCACTTGCGCTTTACGTGGTGCCCCCCTTTGCGGCCTATGCGCAGGACCTGCCTAAGGTGGTGGTTGACGGCAAAGAGGTGATTTGCCTGCCCAACAAGAAGACCGCCTGCCCGGACGGCGCTTTTTGCGTGGTCGTGAAGAACCTCAAGAATTGCGAGGCCAGGGCCGCAGAAGCCTTGGCGGTCGCCGCCGCAGGAACCCCGGCACCCGACCAAGCTGCTGCAGACCAAGCCGCTGCAGACC
>JBAXXO010000186.1:0-6399 GCA_037127855.1 Alphaproteobacteria bacterium | reverse complement strand
ATAGCGGCTGAACACCGAGCCGCCATGGCCGTTCTCGACGATCCACGATGCCACGGCGTCATCCGTCATGCGCACCGAGCCTTCGGAGCGCGCCAGCTTTTCAAGGTTGGGGGCCAAGTTGGTCAGGAAGAACACGACAAAAGTCAGCACCAGCGCCGTCAATGCCATGACGCTCAATCGCCTTGCGACGAATTTCAGCATTCAATACTCCCGGTCACCCAGTTTGTCTGGCAGTTATTCTGTTGTCTTGTTTGTTGGGTCGAGCTTTGACCTTGCCGGGGTTTGGCCGGTTCGGGTTTGGCCAGTTCGGGTTTGGCCAGTTCGGGGCCTGCGGTCAGAAGGGCCGGGCGCAAGATGCGCCCGGCCAGTGCATATCGGATCAGGCCAGCGACCACTTGTAGTGGTGGTGTTCCATCGAGGGGTGCATTTCAGCCCCAACGATATTGGCCTTGGCGTGGCGGAACAGCGAGCGCCAGTAAGGCTGAATGATGTAGCCTTCGTCTTGCAGAATCTTTTGCAGGACGGCGGCGACCTCACGGCGTTTGTCGGCATCGGCAAGCGACAGGGCCTTGGTCATGGCATCGTCGAACTCTTTGTTTGCCATGCCGCTTTCGTTCCACGAGCCTGTCGAGGTATAGGCCAGCGACATGTTCTGCACCGCCAGAGGGCGGTGGTTCCAGGTGGTCGAGGAGAACGGGTACTTCTGCCAGTCGTTCCAGAAGGTCGAACCCGGCATCACGGTGCGTTTCACATTCACCCCGGCGTCGCGCAACTGGGCTGCCACGGCATCTGACGTGTCCAGTTCAAAGCCACCATCCAGCGAGATGAACTCGAACTCGGTATCCGCAAGATTGTGCTTGGCCAGCACGTCTTTGACGCCAGCCTTGTCAAAGACCTGCGGCGGCAGCTTGGCATATTCGGGGTGAACCGGGCAGGCATGATGGTTTTCAGCCGTGGTGCCCAGACCCTTGTATCCGAGGTCAAGCACGACTTTGGGGTCGACCGCGCGCTGCAGGGCGGAGCGTACCTCTTTTTCCTTGTAAAGGTCCGAGGTGGCCGAGTTGAAGCGGCAGACGATGGTCGAGGCGGTGACAGCCTCGTATTTGGTCCAGCCGAGGGTGGACAACTGGTCGATGAACTCGCCGGTCGTCTCGTAGTTCATGTCGATCTCGTCGCTGTTGGCCAAAGAGACCATGGCCGACGGATCGGTGCCAAAATCGACATAGTGAATCTCGTCCAGCGGTGCCATGCCACCCCACCAGGTGTGGTTTGGCGCGCGAACAAGGGTCATCTTCTGGCCGACCATGATGTCGCCCGGCACATAGGGGCCGGTGCCGATCGGCTTGGCGACCGGGTCATCGCCATCGCCGAAGCTGGAATGGACGACAGCGGCGGGATAGTCGGACATGTTCGGCACGACCGCGACGTCGGACTGCGACATCTTCAGCACGACGGTCGCGTCATCGACCTTGACGACGGCGCCTTCGCGCAGGGTTTTTGTGGCCGGATCGACCAGACCGAGGAAGCGCGACGCCATGGCGTTGCCTTCGACATTGCCATCGGTCCAGCGTTTGAAGTTGTTCACCACGTCATCGGCTGTGAAGGCGTCGCCATTGTTCCACTTGACGCCCTGACGCACTTTCAGGGTGTATTCGGTGGCGTCGTCATTGGCGGTCCAGCTTTCCAGCAGGCGGCCTTCAAAGCTGCCATCGGGGTTGTACTGCACCAGATATTCCAGCCAGCCGCGATAAACATTGGCGATCTGCGGCCAGTCTGCCAGACGCGGGTCCTTGATCGCCTTGGTTTCCATGGCGACGCGCACAACGCCGCCGGTTTTGGCCTCGGCTTGCGCGGCGGGGGCGGTCAGCCCCAGCAGGCCATAGGCGGCGGTCGCTGTCAGGCCCAAAGCCGTGGTACGGGTCAGAAATTCGCGGCGGTCCAGCGTGCCGGCACGCAACTCCGCGAGGTGCATGGCAGCGGCGGGGTGCAGCGCCTTGGTGGTATTCATGTAGCTCATCGTCATCTCCCTGTCAGGCAAAGCCCATTCGTTCGGCGCGTTGATGCGGTTTGCGGCGCCAATGCGTCTGATCCCGCCCATCGCCGCATTTTGCGAAGGGTGGGGCCGTAGCGGTCAGGTTCGGCGTGCAACCTCACGGCGGCATTCGGCATCTTTTCGCTGCTTGCGTCAACGCTTGGATTCGCCGCCGCATGAAACTTTTGCGACATGCTTTGGATATACTGGCGAAAACGCTGGGGTAGGTGCCTAGATGACTAAGGCGGGATGCCGTTTCCATTAAGGCGGAAATGCTGCGACGGCGAGATCTGCCAATCGCGTCGGACCGGCGAATCGGCTTTGAAATGATCAACGCGCCGTGGGTCGCATCCTACGGCGCTTACCATGACGCTCACATGGCGCGGCGAAAGGCGGTGGGGGATGAACCGGTGCGATGCTGAAAGGCGCGGGTGAAATAAGCGGGCGAGGCGAAGCCCAGTGCGGCACTGATCTGGTTCACCGGGTCGCCGGTTTCGCTGAGCAGGCGGCGGGCCTCAAAAATTCGGCGGTCTTGCAACAGTTCGATTGCCGAGCGTCCACAGCTAAGCCTGCAGCACCGCGTCAGATGGGTGGGTGTGACACCCAGCATGGCCGCAATCTCGCTGACACCAGCACCCGAGCGGAACTGCTGTTCCATCACAGCGGTATAGCGCGCCACCAGCCGCCATGCGGCATCGGGGCGCGATGTCTCGACCTGGGCTTTGAAGGCCTGCCGTTCCAGCCAGACACCCAACAGACCCAGATGATGCTCGGCCGCGCGGTCATGGCCTATGACGGAACTGTCGATCTCGCGCTGGATGCAATCGAGCGTAATGTTCAACTCCTGCTGGGCATGCACCTCGCGGATGCGCAGATGCAGGGGTTGCGGGGGCAGGATCACCTTGCAGTCGTGACCAAAAAAGACCGCAGTACCAAACACTTGTGGCCCTACCTCAAACCCATGCATGATGCCTGCGGGGATGAAGATGCCGTTATGGGCAGTGTAGCCACGGGTCACTCCGGCCAGCGTGACGCGACCCTGACCCTTGGTGAACCACAAAAAGCATGCCTCAGACAACGACCGCATCGCCTCGACCCGCCAGCGGCCACCCGCAGCCAGCCGCGGAATGGCGACAAGACGAAAACGCTGGGACTGGGCGAGTTGGGTCATGATGCTGCCGTTCTGAACAGAAGCCGACGGTAAACCGCTGGGTCCATTCCGCCAAAGCGATTTTTGCCGCGGAGGGCGTTTTTCCTGCCGGTTGGGTGCAACCTGTGGCAATCGGGTTCACATCGGCGGGTTCACATCGGCGGGTTCACATCGGCGTGACCTCCTGCCAGTCTTTCATGCGCGCGCGCAGCCATGTGCGCTGCCGCTTGGCATATTGCCGTGTGGCCAGCCGCGCGGCCAGTTCGGCCTGTGGCAGCGACAACCGCCCCATCAGATGGTCGCGCAATTCCGCAGCCCCGATCGCTCGGGCCGAAGGGCGGTCGGCCTTCCAGAATGGCAGTTCTGCCGCAACCTCGCACAGCGCGCCTGCCTCCAACATATGGGAAAACCTGGCTGCGATTCGCGCGTCCAGCCATGCCACATCGGGGCGCAGCACAAGGGCCTCGGCCCGGCTGCGCGGCAAAAGCGCCATGGGGGCCGCCGCTTGCCATGCGACCAGACCTCGGCCGGTGGCGCGCAGCACCTCCCATGCCCGCTGCACTCGGGCTGGATTGGCAAGGTCAATCCGCGCCGCCGTGTCCGCATCCAGATCTGCCCGCATCGCGGCAAGGTCGCCCAACCGCAAGGCATCCGCCTCGGCCCGCACCGCCGCCGGAATCTCGGGCACTGGTGCCAGACCCTGCGTCAGGGCCGCGAAATACAGACCCGTCCCCCCCACGATCACCACGGGCCGGTCCAAAAGACCCGCCACCTCGCGCAGCCAATGCCCGACGGAATAGGCCTGATCGCGCCCGATATGGCCATAAAGCGCATGTGGCACCAAGGCCACATCCGCAGCCCGGGGTCGCGCTGTCAGCACCTGCCAGCAGCCATAGACCTGCAACGCATCGGCATTCACCACCACCCGCCCGTCACGGATGGCCAGTTCCATCGCCAGGTCCGACTTGCCCGACGCTGTGGGCCCGGCGATCAACAGTGGCAATTCCCGCGATAGCCCGCCCAGATCCATCGCCGTTCCAGCCCTTTCATTTTGGCCCAAATATTCCGGGGTCTGGGGCAGCGCCCCAGTTACGCCCCGACAGGGGCCAACCAGCGGCCAACAACAGGTTGAACCCAGAACCATTTTGCGACAGTTTGCCGCCAAAGCCAATCCACTGAAAAATCCGTTCCCCCGCGCAAAAGGTGATCCCATGCCCGAATCCGACCCCCACAGCCCTGGCCCTGGGATCAGCTATAGCCGTGTGATGCTGAAAATCTCGGGCGAGGCGCTGATGGGCGATCAGGGCTTTGGTCTGCATCCGCCGACGGTTCAGCGCATCGCGGCCGAGGTGAAAACGGTGCATGACCTTGGGGTCGAGATCTGCATGGTGATCGGCGGCGGCAACATCTTTCGCGGCTTGCAAGGTTCGGCCCAGGGGATGGAGCGCACGACGGCCGATTACATGGGCATGTTGGCCACAGTCATGAACGCGCTGGCCATGCAATCGGCGCTGGAAGAGGCTGGCGTCTTTACCCGCGTCATCAGCGCCATCCCGATGGATCAGGTCTGCGAACCCTATATCCGCCGCCGCGCCGTGCGCCATCTGGAAAAAAAGCGCGTCTGCATCTTTGCTGCCGGTACGGGCAACCCCTATTTCACGACCGACACGGCTGCGACGCTGCGCGCCAGCGAAATGGCCTGTCAGGCGATCTTCAAGGGCACCAAGGTTGACGGCGTCTATGACAAGGACCCCAATAAACACGCCGACGCCAAACGCTATGATGTGGTGACCTATGATGAGGTGCTTGAAAAGCATCTGGGCGTAATGGATGCCACGGCCATCGCGCTGGCCCGTGACAACAACCTGCCGATCATCGTCTTCAGCCTGGATGAACCGGGTGGGTTCAAAGGCATCCTGTCCGGGCATGGCACCTATACGCGGGTGCAGGGGTAGCAAGGAAAACACCGGATGCGGGCGACCTTGCCTGCATCCGGTGTAGAATAACGGCCCAGTATCACCACCTAGTAAAGCAAGAAATTGTCCGCCGTCAAAGAGGTCACGCCGGCCAATGTCACGATGTCGACCATGTCATACGCTGCTCCGGCGCCGTCGGCATCGAATGACAGGACATGGGTCGCAGCGTTGAACACGAATGTCGCCACCCCGGGCGCCGTGGCGACCGTGCCGATCACGAGTGTCAGCGTGGTGGGCAGGCCTTCGTTGCTCATCCCGAAGGACAGGATGTCCTGGTCCTTCCCGGCCCCGGCTTGGAAGTCGGTGATCCGTTCGGCCCCGCCATTCTCGGCCACAAAACTCCAGTTGAAGTTGTCGGCACCGCCGGCGCCGGTCATCGTGTCATTGCCGCCGCCGCCACGGATTATGTTGTCACCCTTGCTGCCGATGATGACGTCATTTGCAAAGCTGCCGAAGATGTTTTCAATCGAGGTGGCATTTTCCTTGTTGCCAAAGCCGTCATCAATGACCTGACCCGTCGTCTTGCGCAAATCGACCGAGATTCCGTATTGGTCCGCGACTGCAAACCATAAGTCAAAGCTCAGCCAATCCGACCCGGCGCCGCCTTGGTAGGTGTCTTTCCCTTCGCCACCGTCAAAGATATTCGCATTGGCATTGCCGGTGAAACTGTCGGCGTATTGTGTGCCACCGATGTTGTTGATGTTGGTGGTCTTGTCGATATTGCCAAAGCCGTCGCGCACCGTGCCAAGGACATTGCTGCCCGAAACGCTGACGCCAAGGTTCGCCACGATGCCACGGTAACCGCCGAATCTTATGTCGAACTGATAACAAATCCAGTCGTCGCCGCTGGTCCCGGCCACGAAGACATCCGCGCCGCGCAGCCCGTAAAAATCCTTGCCCTCTGCGCCGCCGACAAACCGGTCGCGCGAGATGCTGCCGTGAAACTCTTCGACCGAGGTGAAACTGTCATCAAAGCCATAAGGGTCCTTGACGGTGCCTGCTGTGACATTGACGGTAATGCCGCGCACCATGTGGGTGACGTCGCCGTAAGCCGTCCATTCAAAAGACAGCACATCCCAGCCGTCGCCGCCGTTGATAGTGTCATTGCCAAGGCCGCCTCTGACCCAGTCATTGCCTGCGCCCATGTCGTAAAGGTCATTGCCAGCATCAATGCTAAGGTCAATGGCGTCATCGCCATCGGTGCCCACGAACTTGTCATTGCCCGACAGCAGCAGCGACCA
>JBAXXO010000185.1:0-6445 GCA_037127855.1 Alphaproteobacteria bacterium | reverse complement strand
GTCCACTTCAACGCAACCCAAACCGATCAGCAGGTGCAGGCAACAGCTTAAATCACCCCGGAAACTGTCCAACAGTTGGGGAGTAGCTCAGCCTCCACCCCACCCCTTTCAACAAATCCCATCCCCCCGAACCCTGCCGCTTCATCCCGTCCTTTCTTTATCGTCCTCCCCATCCGTCCCTTCGCATGCGAAATCCTGCCATCACCCCCCCTCATCAAACTCCCTCGACCCCGCTTGATTTCACATAGGTTTGCAGACTCACCTTCTACCTCACCTGTTTGAAACCTGCAGTGTTGCGGGTAAGGTGGCTGCCAGCCCACCGCAAACTGTTACCGCAACTTGTCACAACAGCCGCTCGCCGTGCTTGATGCGCGCCCCATCGGCAATTTTTGCCTCATCGCTCAGAATCGACACCTCAAGGTCGCTTGTCCGGGGTAGACCCCGCGCTCAAGCTGCTTTACCTTCGCTCTTTGATATGTGGGGTCGTTGACCCCCGGCGCTCGAATGAACCACAGGGGGGGTAGGCTCATGCAATATGCCAAGCCAAAGTCGGCCAGCGAAGCCTCAAGACTGCTGGCCGCAGAAGTCGGCGTGACGCGTGTGCTGGCCGGCGGCACGGATGTGATGGTCCAATTGAAGGCGGGCGTGGTCGAACCGGCGCTTGTCGTCGACATCAAGGGCATACCCGGTATCTGTGACATCGTGGCCGAAAACGGCGGCTTCCGCATCGGTGCCGCTGTGTCAGGCATGCAGCTTGGTGAACATGCGGCACTTGTCGCGGCCTATCCCGGCGTGGTCGAGGCGGCGCAACTGATCGGCTCCAAGCAGATTCAGGGCCGTTGCTCGATCATAGGCAACCTGTGCAACGGCTCGCCCGCCGCGGATGGCGTGCCCGGCCTGATCGCCGCCGCCGCCACCGTCCGCATCGAAGGCCCCACAGGCAGCCGTGACGCCGCCGTCGACAGCATCCCCGCAGGCCCCGGCCGAACGACCCTTGCAAAGGGCGAGATCATCACCTCGGTCTTTCTGCCAGCCCGAACGGCCCGTGGGTCGGACGCCTATCTGCGCTTCATCCCGCGCACCGAGATGGACATCGCCGTCGCCGCCGCCGCCGTGAACCTGACACTCGACGCCTCGGGCATCATAACTGCCGCCCGCGTGGCGCTGGGGGCCGTCGCCCCGACCGTGATTTTGGTGCCGGCCTGCGCCCAAGCCCTGATCGGCAGCAAACTCGACGATGCCGCCTTGACCGCGCTCGAGCAAGCCGCCTCGGCCGCCGCAAAACCCATTTCCGACAAGCGCGGCACGATCGCGTTCCGCACTCAGGTGGTCGGCGTTTTGGCACGCCGCGCCGCCGTCATCGCCTATACCCGCGCCGGAGGCCAGCCATGAAAACCATCCAAGTCGCCACCACCCTTAACGGCGATGCCGTCGAGTTTGTCTGCACCCCTGACGAGCCCCTGCTGGACGTGCTGCGCAATCGTCTCGGCCTGACCGGCACCAAAGAGGGCTGCGGCACCGGCGATTGTGGCGCCTGCACCATCACCCTGGATGGCCGCATGGTCTGCGCCTGCCTGGTACTGGCCGCCGAGGCCGAGGGCGCATCGATCACCACCATCGAAGGCATGTCCAACGGTGACCAGTTGCACCCCCTGCAGCAGGCCTTCATTGACCATGCCGCCTTGCAATGCGGCATCTGTACGCCCGGCATTCTGGTCGCGGCGAAGAACCTGCTCGACCACAATCCCGACCCCACCGATAACGAATTGCGCTATTGGCTCGCCGGCAACCTGTGCCGTTGCACGGGCTATGACAAGATCATCGCCGCCGTTCAATCCGCCGCCAAACAGATGAGGACCGCCTGATGGACACCGGAACCAAGCGCCAGTTCAAGCAAATCGGCACCAGACCCGCCCGCCCCGATGGCGTCGACAAGGTCAAGGGCCGCGCCCTTTACGGCGCAGACATGTCCGCACCGGGCCAGTTGACCGCCCGCATCCTGCGCAGCCCACATGCCCATGCCGAAATCGTCAGTATCGACATCTCGGCTGCCGAGGCGTTGACAGGCGTCAAGGCCGTCGTCACCGGCAAGGATCTTGTGGCACAGGACAACCCCTCGCTGCGTGATGTCCAGGAAAACATCCTTGCGATGTCCAAGGTGCTGTATGACGGACACGCCGTTGCCGCCGTCGCCGCTGTGGATGCCGACACCGCACGCGCCGCGCTCAAACTGATCAAGGTCACCTACCGCCAACTGCCCCATGTCACCGATGTCGATGCCGCCATGGCAGCCGATGCCCCCATCGTTCAGCCCGGTCGCAGCCTCGAGACCGTGCCCCCCGGCATGTCGGCCAATGTGACCAATCAGTGCCAATTCGGCCATGGCAATCTGGACGCCGGTTTCGCACGGGCTGATTTGATCGTTACCCGCAGCTTCACCACCGCCGCCACCCATCAGGGCTATATCGAACCCCATGCCTGTCTTGCCTCGATGAATTCCGATGGCAAGGCCGATCTGTGGTGCTGTACCCAAGGCCATTACAACGTCCGCGCGGTATGCGCCGCCGTTCTGGGCATGGAGGCCAGCCAGTTGCGCGTCACCGCCTCCGAGATTGGCGGCGGCTTTGGTGGCAAGACGGCAGTGTTCATTGAACCCGTGGCACTTGCCCTGTCGCGCAAATCCGGCCGCCCCGTCAAACTGGTGATGACCCGGGACGAGGTGTTCAAGGCCACCGGTCCGACGGTCGCCACGTCGATTGACGTCAAGATCGGCATGACCAAGGATGGTACGATCACGGCCGCCGATGCCACGCTGCGCTATACCGGCGGGGCTTTTCCCTGCGGCACCGTCGAAATGGGCGCCTCGGCCGCCTTTGCTGCCTATGACCTTGCCGCCGTCCGCACCATTGGCTGGAACGTGCTGACCAACCGCCCGAAAGAGGCCGCCTTCCGCGCCCCGGGCGCGCCGCAGGCGATCTATGCCGTCGAATCGGTCCTTGACGAATTGTGCCAGAAACTGAACCTCGACCCGCTCGACATGCGCTTGAAAAACGCTGCGCGCAAAGGCACCCTGTCCTCCTATGGGCCGACCTTCGACGATATCGGCCTCGTGGCGACGCTCGAGGCGGCCAAGCGCCACCCGCATTACCACGCCCCCTTGGGCAAGAATCAGGGCCGTGGCCTGTCGGCAGGCTTTTGGTTCAACTTCGGCGGCAACACCTCGGTGTCGATGACCATCAACACCGATGGCACCGTGTCGTTGCAAGAGGGCAACCCCGATATCGGTGGCTCGCGCGCGTCGATCAGCCTGATGGCGGCCGAAGAGCTGGGCATCGGCTATGACAAGATCCGCACCATCGTCGCCGATACGGCTTCGCTGGGCTATAACGACATCACAGACGGCAGCCGCGTGACCTTTGCGGTCGGTCTGGCCACGATCCACGCTGCACGCGATGCCATTCAAAAGATGTGCAAACGCGCTGCCCGGCTGTGGGGCATCGACGCGGATGCGGTCGACTGGATCGACGGCGCCGCAGTGCCCGCCGGTGACAATGCTGGCAAATTTCCGCCGATGACGCTGGCCGAAATCGCGGCCTCCAGCCACCAGACCGGCGGGCCGCTGGCCGGGCATTACGAGTTCACTGCCGATGGTGCCGGTGTCAGCTTTGGCGTGCATTTGTGTGACATCGAGGTTGACCCCGAAACCGGCCATACGAGCGTGCTGCGCTATACCGTGTTTCAAGATGCCGGCAAGGCAATCCATCCCGACTATGTCGAGGGCCAGATGCAGGGCGGCGCTGTGCAGGGCATCGGCTGGGCCCTGAATGAGGAGTATATCTATGGTGCCGATGGTCGCCTGCAGAATGCGGGCTTTCTGGATTACCGGATTCCAGTGGCCTCCGACCTGCCCAATATTGACACGGTGATCCTCGAAATCCCCAATCCGGGCCATCCCTACGGCGTGCGCGGTGTGGGCGAGACACCGATCGTACCGCCCTTGGCCGCCGTGTCCAACGCCGTCGCACGTGCCATCGGGGTGCGGATGACCAGCCTGCCGATGTCACCACCCCGCATCCTCAAGGCATTGACCGAAGGCTGAGGCATACAAACCGCACGGGCGAATTGCACATGGTCACCGTAACCCTATTTGGATCCATCCGCGCCCATGCCGACGGCATGGCGCGGGTGCAGGTTCAGGCGGAAACCTTCAAGCAGTTGCTCGACCGTCTGGTCGAACAATATCCCGGCATGAAACCCCAGATTGACCGCGGTGTGTCGGTTGCGATCGACGGTCTGGTCTACAAGGAAGCATGGTTTGCGCCGATCAAACCCGACAGCGAGGTGGTCTTGCTGCCCTACATGCAAGGTGGCTAACCTGAACCGGTCTGCCGCCACCCTACCGCCGCTTCGCCGATCCCAGGCTCACCGAAACGCGCCAAAGACACGTGTACTGACGCTTCCGCTTCATACTGGCCCAAATACTCCCTCTTGACCTTGCCCTCACGGCCCCGTGCCAAAAGCCGTCACAGAGTGGGTTGCTGCCCAGCCTACACCCCGCGCCACGGTAGGGTTCCCATGACTCCAAGATTGCCAAAATCAGAGAAATCCAACAGCTTGCGACCCCTCCCACGCGTCGGAGCCCTTTACCCCGAGGCCCCATGACCCCGCAAACCCGCGCCGCCTTGCTGACAGAAATCTGGTGGGCCGCCGTCCACGCCGTCGCTGGCAACGCAGCCGTGGCCAACAGCCTCGACACCACCCCCATCCCGCGCCCCGACCTGATCGTGGCCGTCGGCAAGGCCGCCGTCTCGATGGCCAAAGCTGCCCATGCCCGGTTTCCCTTTACGCCCCTCCTCGCCATTACCAAGTCCGGCCATACAGAACCGGGCACCTCGTTTGAGGTCGTGCAATCTGCCCACCCCATCCCGGACCTGACCAGCCTGAACGCAGGCAGCCGCCTGCTGGCCGAGGTCGCCGCAGCCCCCAAGGCCAGCCATCTGTTGCTGCTGGTCTCGGGTGGTGCTTCTTCGCTTGTCGAGGTGCCACGCCCCGGCCTGTCGCTGGACGATCTGGCCGGCCTGAACCGGGCCCTGCTGGCCTCTGGCAAGGATATCGGCACGATGAATGCCGAACGGTCGCAGCACTCGCTGATCAAGGGTGGTGGGCTGCTTGGCCAGTTCCGTGGCAGCCATGTCACCGTTCTGGCGATGTCCGACACACGTGGCGACCTGATCCAGACCATAGGCTCGGGCATCGGTTTGTGCCCACCGCGCCCCGGCCTGACCTGTGATACCCGCATCGTCGCCTCCAATACGGTGGCGCGCGCCGCAGCCGCCGCCAAGGCGCGCGATCTGGGCCTGACTGTTCTTGGCGCCAGTGAAACCCTGTATGACGATGTCGCCGCCACCGCCCGCCGGATGGCAGACGATCTGCGGCCCGGGCCCGGTCTGACCATTTGGGGCGGCGAGCCGACTGTGGTCTTGCCGCCTGATCCAGGCAGCGGTGGCCGCAATCAGGCGCTGGCCCTGCAACTGGCACAACTGATCCAGGGCCAGGATGACCTGTCGGTGCTGGTGGCCGGCACCGATGGGAATGATGGCCCGACCGATGCAGCCGGTGGTCTGGTGACCGGCCAGACCTGGACAGACAGCGGCGCGACCTTTCTGACCGCCGCGGACAGTGGCACCTATCTGGCCCGCCACCGCGCCCTGTTCATCACCGGGCCCACAGGAACCAATGTAATGGATCTGGCGCTGGCCCTGCGCGTCTGACCCCGTCACGCACCCGCGTAAAGCTGTAACACCGCCAGCGGCACGACATCCAGCGCCCTGATATGTGTGGCGGTCAGGTTGACTCGCGGCGCCGCCCCTTCGTCATGGGCCTGCAAGAACCGGCTGGCACACAGGCACCAAAGGTCGCCCGGCTTAAGCCCGACAAAGCCGTATTCCGGCCGCGAGGTCGACAGGTCATTGCCCAGATATTTCGACAGCGCCAGAAACTCGGCGGTCATCACGGCGCAGACCGTGTGCTGGCTGCGATCCTCGGGCCCGGTATCGCAACAGCCATTGCGGTAAAAGCCCGTCATCGGCCGCACGGAACAGACCTGCAGCGCTTCACCCAGCACATTCAACGATGGTTCGCGCATCTCAGCCTCCAAGGTCGGGCAAAGACCTTGCCCGACCCTCAGCACATCACCGCAGGCAAGCGCCGTCAACACCCGATGCCCGATAACCCGCTTGCGGCACTAGGCGGCAGCGGCAGCCCGCGCTAATCTCGGCAAAACTCGGGGCAGGACCTACAAGATGGACGGATTTCTGGTTCTGCTGCTGCTGGGTGTTCTGGCCATTCCCGCCGCCGTCGTGGCCCTGCTGATCGGCCAGTCGCGGCTCAAGGCCCGCGTTACCCTGCTGGAACTGCAACTGGCCAGCCTGTCCACGATAACAAC
>JBAXXO010000184.1:0-6447 GCA_037127855.1 Alphaproteobacteria bacterium | reverse complement strand
CTACTAAGGTTCCCCGTGACCTGAACCGAGTCCAGCTGTTCGGTCAGCCCGGCCTTCAGCATGTAGTCGCGCACCACATCGGCGGGCGGCCGGGTCTGGTTCAGCGAGGCTGCGGCCAGCACGGACCGGTCGAGGGTGTTTTGCAGTCTGGTGCGGGTGTTCTCATGTCGCATCAGATCGACGGCAAGCCCACCAATCATCAGCATGAGTATGAACAGCATCAGCCCGAAAATAATCAGCGCGCCATCCTGATCGCGGCAAAAGCCGCGCAGACGCGCGCCCAGGCCCCATTTCCGAACAGACCTGTCTGACAATGCCGCAGCCGCCGAAGATGAACTTGCGCCGTTCCACATATCGAAAACTCCACGCCTCAGGACTCTACCCCAAAAATGTGGGAGCCCACCATATAGGTTTACACGAATACACCCCAGCTGTGCTGCATGCATTAGCGAAACGTTAACCTGCATCAGTATGGCGCAAGGGTTGGGACAAAATTGTGTTCGCTTTGGGAGATATTTTGGGAGGGATCCGTGACCCGGCCCCGGGGCGGTGGCGGATTGCAGGGGTCTTGGCGCATCAACCCAGCAGTCCACGACCGCAGTCCGGTCTGTTGGCTCAGTTTCGGCCGCGAGAGGTTGATCGCGAAGATTTCAGGATCGGTCTGTTTGTGGCTCGACAAAATAAATGATGGCAAAGCCGTTTGATGTCGCCGCGGCGTTGCCCAGATTGGATACCAACGAATCACTTTTGGGCAAAAGCTGCACGCATTCTGCGGTTTCCAGCGGCGGATGCTTAGGAAGTTTCAACTAGAAGGGGCGCAGGCAGCGGCCGGTTGCGCCATTTGAGGGGGACAGGGCATGAATGTGGAAGGTGAAATCAGCTTTCGGGACTCGGTCGATCTGATGTTCAGGCGCGCGGCGGCACTGCTGGATCTGAGCCCGGGATTGCAGGAAAAGATCGCGGTCTGCAACTCGACCTATACCGTGCGCTTTGGCGTGCGTCTGCGGGGCGAGATCAAGACTTTTACCGGTTACCGTTCGGTTCATTCCGAACATATGGAGCCGGTCAAGGGCGGCATCCGATATGCCCTGACGGTCAACCAGAACGAGGTCGAGGCGCTGGCGGCGTTGATGACATATAAATGTGCCTTGGTGGAAACGCCCTTTGGCGGGTCAAAGGGCGGTCTGTGCATCGACCCCCGCGCCTGGGACGAGCATGAGTTGGAACAGATCACCCGACGTTTCGCCTATGAACTGATCAAGCGCGACCTGATCAACCCGGCGCAGAATGTGCCCGCCCCCGACATGGGCACGGGAGAGCGCGAAATGGCCTGGATCGCCGACCAATATGCCCGCATGAACACGACCGACATCAACGCCAAGGCCTGCGTGACCGGCAAGCCGCCCCATGCCGGGGGCATTCAGGGCCGGGTCGAGGCGACGGGGCGCGGCGTTCAATATGCGCTGCGCGAATTCTTCCGCTATCCCGAAGATGTCGCCAAGGCGGGCCTGTCGGGCGGGCTGGAGGGCAAGCGCATTGTGGTGCAGGGCCTGGGCAATGTGGGCTACCACGCCGCCAAATTCCTGTCCGAAGAGGACGGTGCCAAGGTGATCGCCGTGATCGAGCGCGACGGTCTTGTCACAGACGACGCGGGTCTGAATATCGAGGATATCCGCCAGTGGTTGAACAAGAACAACGGTTTGCTGGCCGGTTATCCCGGTGCGGCCTTTTCGCCCGAGGGGGCGGCAGGTCTTGAACTGTCCTGCGACCTGCTGATCCCGGCGGCCATGGAAGGGGTGATCCACAAGGGCAATGCGGCCCGGATCCGGGCCCCGTTGATCATCGAGGCGGCCAATGGCCCGATCACCTTTGGCGCGGATGAAATCCTGCGCGAAAAGGGCGTGGTCATCATCCCTGACATGTTCGCCAATGCCGGTGGCGTGACGGTCAGCTATTTCGAATGGGTCAAGAACCTGTCCCATATACGCTTTGGCCGCATGCAACGCCGTCAAGAAGAGGGGCGGCACCAACTGCTGGTCGCCGAGTTGGAACGGCTGTCTGCCGACAAGGGCCTTGGCTGGTCGCTGTCGCCCGACTTCAAGACCAGATACCTGCGCGGCGCAGGCGAGTTGGAACTGGTGCGCTCGGGTCTGGACGATACGATGCGTGCGGCCTATCAGGCGATGCGCGATGTGTGGCACGGGCGGTCGGATGTCACCGACTTGCGGGTTGCGGCCTATATCGTCTCGATCAGCCGGATTGCGGCGGCCTACCAGTCCAAGGGGCTGTAGCAGCGTGACCTGTTACAGCGCCATGATCTGGCGGCAGAACGTGTCGCAGGCGGTGGCATAGCCGCCTGAAGCCATTTGTGCCTCGCTGGCATAGAGCGTGGCCACGGGCTTGCACCCGGCATGGTCTGCGAAATCGGGCATGGCCCGGCTGGACGGCGCAGGCGCACCGCCGGTCATGACGAGGGCGACACGTTTGGGCAAGGCGGGCTTTGTGGCCAGCCAAGACCGCATCGGGACCGCCAGACGGCCTGCCCAAACCGGGGCGGCAAGGACCACAAGGTCGGCACCGGCGGGATCAGGCCCTACGATGCGCACGGGGGTCGTGCCGCCGAAAAGGACAGCAAAGCCCAGCCGCAGGATCGCCCACGGGGTCGGCTGCACCTGATCGGCCACCAGCACTGTCACCACCACGCCAAGCCGGTCAGCAATGGCATCGGCGACAAGCCGCGTGTTTCCGGTGTTGGAGTAAACAACGACGGCTGTGATCATGAAACCTCTCCCTATGCCTTGCGCGAGGATACGGGGCCACGCCGTAATGCGCTGTGATCTGAATCAAGCTGCGGTCCTTTGCCGCAGAGCGACGCCGAATGTCGCCACCAGCACAGTTATTTGCCGCCCGCTGTTGAATACCCCGGCAAAACCGGCGACATTGGGGCCGGTTACAAAGGATCAGGGCATGCGTTATTCCGGTCTTAAGATCATCAGCGAGGGTCTGTTCGGCAATAAAGGCTGGAAACCGGCCTGGCGCGATCCTGCCCCAAAGGCCGCCTATGATGCGGTGATCATCGGCGGCGGAGGGCATGGGCTGGCGACGGCCTATTATCTGGCCAGAAACCACGGTCTGACCAATATCGCCGTGCTGGAAAAGGGCTATTTGGGTGGCGGCAATATCGGGCGCAACACCACGATCGTGCGTGCGAACTATTTCATGCCGGGCAACAGCGAGTTTTACAGCCATTCCCTGAAACTGTGGGAGACGATGGAAACCGAGTTGAACTACAACGTCATGCATTCGCAGCGCGGCCAGGTCGTGCTGTTCCATTCCGACGGGCAGCGCGATGCGCAGATCCGGCGCGGCAATGCGATCGTCAATCAGGGCGATGATGCCGAGATCATGACAGTCGAGCAGTTGCGCGCCGAGTTTCCCTATCTCGACTATGACCAGACCCGCTTTCCGATTTATGGCGGCTTGATGCAACGCCGTGCCGGCACCGCGCGCCACGATGCCGTGGCCTGGGGTTATGCCCGTGCCGCGGACCAACGCGGCGTCGACCTGATCCAGAACTGCGAGGTGACCGGCATCGACATTGTTGCCGGCAAGGTCATCGGCGTACAGACCACGCGCGGCCCGATCCGGGCGGGAAAGGTCGGCATGCTGGCAGCAGGCCGGTCCGGTCAGGTGGCCGCGCTGGCAGGCCTGCGCCTGCCGGTGGAAAGCCATGTTTTGCAAGCCTTTGTCACCGAGGGGCTGAAACCGGTGATCGACTCGGTCATCTCATTTGGCATGGGCCACTTTTACATCAGCCAGTCGGACAAGGGTGGCTTGGTGTTTGGCGGGGACATCGACTTTTACGCCTCTTACGCGGCGCGGGGCAATCTGCCGATGGTCGAACATGTGATGGAGGCGGGGATGACGCTGATGCCGATGCTGGGCCGGGCGAAAATCCTGCGCTCTTGGGGTGGCATCATGGACATGACCCCCGACGGCAGCCCGATCATCGACAAGACCCCGATCGACGGCCTGTTTGTCGACGCGGGCTGGAACTATGGTGGCTTCAAGGCGGTTCCGGCCTCGGGGTGGTGCATGGCGCATCTGATGGCCACCGGCGAAAGTCATGACGTTGCCCGCCGCTTCCGGCTGGACCGCTTTCGCACCGGGCATATCCTCGACGAGGAAGGCACCGGGTCACAACACAACCTGCATTGAGGTGATCATGCGCTCCATTGGGACTGTGATGCCGGTTGACGCGACGAATGCCTCCGGCGGGAATATTTGGACCAAAATGAAAGCCGACATGCCTTTCATTTTGGCAAAAATATTCCGGGGTGAGGCCTTTGGCCGAGGGGCAGCGCCCCTGCTGTTCTTGACGAAAGGACCAAAATGCGTCTGACTTGCCCCCTTTGTGGCCCCCGCGACCGCCGCGAATTCTATTATGCCGGGACCGAGGATTATCTGAACAGACCTGATGCGGATGCAGACCCACAGGAATGGGATGACATGTTGCATCTGCGCCGCAATCCCGCCGGGTTGACGCGCGATCTGTGGTATCATGAGACCGGATGCGCCTCGTGGTTGTTGGTGACGCGCAGTACGACCACGCATGAAATCCTGTCTGCCGAACGCATTGCCGACCGCAAAGGTGCCAAATGAGGTTGCCCGACATGGGTTTGATCGACCGCAGCAAGCCTGTCTCGTTCACGTTCGACGGCAAGCGATATGTTGGTTTTGCAGGCGACAGCCTTGCGTCTGCCTTGCTGGCCAATGATGTCCGCGTCATCGCGCGCAGTTTCAAGTACCACCGCCCGCGGGGTGTGCTGACCGCCGGGGCCGAAGAGCCCAACGCCCTGGTCGAAGTGCTGGACGCCAATTCCGTAAATGCGACGCTGCAAACCCCCAACACCCGCGCCACGATGCAGGAAATTCATGATGGGCTGGCCGCACGCAGCCAGAACCGCTGGCCGAGTCTGCGGTGGGATGTCTTAAGCGTCAATGACCTGGCCGCACCCTTTCTGGGGGCGGGCTTTTATTACAAGACCTTCATGTGGCCCCGTGCTTTTTGGGAAGGGCTATATGAGCCTTTCATCCGGCGCGCTGCCGGTCTTGGCAGGCTTTTGCCCAAGAAGGATGACGCCGATTATGAAAAGGCCTTTGCCTTTTGTGATCTGCTGGTGATCGGGTCCGGTCCTGCGGGACTGATGGCGGCATGGACGGCTGCAACGGCGGGCAAATCGGTCATTCTGTGCGAAGAAGATCACCTGATGGGCGGTCGCCTGATCTCGGACGATGCCCAGATCGACGGCGCGCCTGCCATGGAATGGGTGGCGGCCACGCTGGCCACGCTGAAATCCCTGCCCAATGTCCGCTTGATGCCGCGCACCACCGTTGTCGGTGCCTATGATCAGGGCACCTATGCGGCCTTGGAGCGGGTGGGACTGCATCTGGGTCACAGACCCAACCTGCCACGTGAGTGTTTCTGGCGCATCGTGGCGGGTCAGGCGATCTTGGCGACTGGCGCGCTGGAGCGTCCCATCGCATTTCGCAACAATGACCGACCCGGCATCATGCTGGCGGGTGCTGTGCAGACCTATCTGAACCGCTACGGCGTGGTTCCGGGCAAGCGCGTGACCTTGTTTGCCAATAACGACAATGCGCGCATTGTGGCCCGTCAGTTGATGGCAGCGGGTGTCAAGGTCGTGGCGATCATTGACAGTCGCCCCACGGCGCAGGCCACCGAGGATTGCCCGGTTTACCTTTCGGCTGCGGTCACCGACACGCGGGGTCGGCACGGGTTGACCGGCATCACGGTCACACATCCCGGGGGCACACTGCAGATCGAGACCGATCTTTTGATGATGTCGGGCGGCTGGAACCCCTTGTTGCACCTGACTTGCCACCAGAATGGTCGGCCCGCATGGCGCGAGGATATTGCAGCCTTTGTGCCCGTACCAGGCATGATACCCGGGTTGACGGCGGTCGGTTCGGCCAATGGCGCCTTTTCGACGGCGGCCTGTCTGGCCGAGGCGCGCGCCGCCACAATGACCGTGCTGAACCTTTCCGCGTCAGGCACCGTGCCGCAGGCAGAGGATGCCGCCTACGGTCTGCAACCTCTATGGGCCGTGCCGGGCGATGGCCGTGCCTGGCTGGATTTTGCCAATGACGTGACGGTCAAGGATGTCAAGCAATCGGCGCAGGAAGGCTTTGCCTCGGTCGAGCATATGAAGCGCTACACGACGCAAGGCATGGCGCCGGATCAGGGCAAGAATTCGAACATCAATGCTTTGGCCGTGCTGGCGGACACAACGGGTCGGGGCATTCCCGAAACCGGCACAACCACGTTTCGCCCGCCTTATGGACCGCTGTCGATCGGGGCGGTCGGGGCGGGCGAAACGTGGTTGTGCCGGTTTCAGGAATGCCCCGACCCGTTGTGTCCGCCAG
>JBAXXO010000183.1:0-6476 GCA_037127855.1 Alphaproteobacteria bacterium | reverse complement strand
GCGGCCCCTGGGCCATTCTGATCGGCCCCGAAGGCGGCTTTGCCCCCCAGGAACAGGCCCGCCTGCGCGCCATGCCGCAAGTGGTTCCGCTATCCTTAGGCCCCCGCATCCTGCGCGCCGACACCGCCGCCGTCGCAGCCCTGACCCTGTGGCAGGCGGCCTTGGGGGATTGGCGATGAGGACGGATTGCCCAGATTGGTGGACGGGGCAGGGATACAGCGCAAGAAGCATCCGCGATGACATGGCCGAGACGCAGCGCAGGCGGCAGACCTCGGGCTTGACCGGTCGCCTGGGTGACATGCGCGGGGTTCAGACCGCCTGCGCCTTGAACACGCAAGCCGATCAGGCGCAGGACCGAGTGCAGACGACTGATGCAAATCATAAGGCCCTTGGCAGCCATGTTGTGGTGATGGACGCCGGCACCCCGCTTGCAATGACCGGCCTCAATGCCCAGATTTCGGTCTTGTGGGCTTGGTTTCCAGACTCGATCGGAACAGATAATGCACGCGCTCTGCGCGGTCAGTGCGATGCCGGCAGGGAGTCTGGCTTTCGTCAGATCGGGGAGTGGACGCTGATGCTGCTGAAAGACAAGGAAACCCTGCCATGGCCCTGATTCGCCCCGCAGTGACCGATCTGATCTGGCGCGCGCGTGAGGTGATCTGGGGTGCCCTTGTCGTGGCTGCCGGTCTGTGGCTGATTGTCCTTGGCGGCTATTTGCTGGTGCCTGTGGGTCTGGTCGTTTGCGGGGTCGGGGCGGTGCTGGCGACGATGGCCTTTCGCCGCATGCGCTTTGCCCAAGAGGTCAGCGCGCCGGGGCTTGTGGAACTGGACGAGGCGCAGGTTGGCTATCTGGGCCCGGAAACCGGCGGATTTCTAAGCCTGAACGAGGTGATCGAGTTGCGGATCCTGACCTTGCGGGGCCGCAGGGTCTGGCGTCTGAAGCAGGCGGACGGGCAGGCACTGCTGATCCCGGTCGATGCCGCCGGGGCCGAGCGCTTGTTTGATGCCTTTGCCAATCTGCCCGGCATGGAACCGGCCGCGCTGATGGCAGCGTTGCAGCCACAGGCAGGGCCACAACCGGCAGAAGGTCTGCTGCCCGCCCCGGCCACCGCCGAGATGCGGTTGGTCTGGCGGCGCAAGGGGCAAGCCGTGGTCGCCACAAGCTGACCTGCCGAGCGCGCAAAAAAAGCTGCAGACAGCCACGCGGCGGGGCAGGCTTAGGCAATGACAAGTCCTGAAAGTCACGCCGCCCAGGGTTTGTGAACATTCATTTACAATCGCAGACATGATGCACCTTGGCCCAATGCCTGCGCCGCTGAAGCGCTGAGGGGCGACAGGTCAGACCCCCCGTAAATGCATCCCCACCGCTGGGACCACCGCCACGGCGCGCGGGCTATCCGTGTAAAGCTGCCTTGTGCGGGGGTGATGCCGAATTGCAGCAAAATCGCTGTGTCGCCCGCATCCCCGCAGGCCGGCCGCATCACGGCCACCTTGCACGGCGAGCGAAGGATGGTCTTGCAGATTGAAGGGATGACCCAACAGGGTCTGCGACCGTTCGAGAGCATGGATCGTCAGGCCAAAGGCCGACGATACCCGACGACGCCCCACATGGACGCCGCAAGCACCCCCTTGACTTGCCCCGCGCACCCCGCCACCTGTACCCTGCGCTAACCAAGGAGGCCACGACCATGTCTATCCCGCAAACAGGTGGTGGCCAGATCGAAGATTTCGCGCAATTGGCCGAATTTCTCGCCTCGGGCAACAAGCCGAAACCTGACTGGCGCATCGGCACCGAGCATGAAAAATTCGGCTGGCTGACCGACAGCCACCTGCCGCTGCCCTATGCGGGCGACCGCTCGATCTCGGCCCTGTTCGCGGGGCTTGAACAGCGCTTTGGCTGGACCCCGCTGCGTGAGGGCGACAACATCATCGGCATGACCCGCAACGGAGCCAATATCAGCCTGGAGCCGGGCGGTCAGTTCGAATTGTCCGGTGCAGCGCTGGCCGACATGCATCAGGTCGCCGCCGAATTGCAAACCCATCTGGACGAGGTGCACGCCCTGTCGCAGCCCATGGGTGTCAGGTTCATGGGGATCGGTGCGGCGCCCGAATGGACCGCCGACCAGATGCCGGTGATGCCCAAGGGCCGCTACCGCCTGATGACGGATTACATGGGGCGGGTCGGCACCCATGGCACCCAGATGATGTACCGCACCTGCACCGTGCAGGTGAACCTCGACTATGCGTCCGAGGCGGACATGGTCAAGAAGCTGCGCGTGGCGCTGGCCTTGCAGCCGGTGGCGACTGCGCTGTTTGCCTCAAGCCCGTTCTTTGATGGCAAGTTGAATGGCCACAAATCGTGGCGCAGCCGCATCTGGCGTGGATTGGACAACAGCCGCACCGGCATGCTGCCCTTTGCCTTTCAGGGCGATTTCGGCTTTCAGGCCTATGTCGATTGGGTTCTGGATGTGCCGATGTATTTTGTGTATCGCGACGGCAAGTATATCAACGCGCTGGGCCAGTCGTTCCGCGATTTCCTGAAAGGGCAACTGCCCGCCCTGCCTGGCGAAAAGCCGACCCTGTCGGATTGGGCCGACCACATGACCACCGTTTTCCCCGAGGCCCGCGTCAAGAAATACATCGAGATGCGCGGCGCCGATTGTGGCGATCAGGCCCATATCAACGCCCTGCCCGCCTTTTGGGTCGGGTTGATGTATGACCAGTCGGCACTGGATGCCGCCTGGGATCTGGTCAAGGGGTTCGACACCGCAACGCGTGAGGGGTTGCGGGTGGCCGCCTCGGTGTCGGGCCTGCAAGCCGAGGTCGAGGGCGTGAAACTGCTGGACATCGCCCGTGCCGCCGTCGGCCTGTCACATGCCGGACTTGCGGCGCGCGGATTGGGCGAGGAACGCTACCTCGCCCCGCTTGCGCAGTCGCTGGCGCTGGAACGGGTTCAGGCCGATGACTGGCTGCGGTTGTACAACACCGAATGGGCCGGCGATCTTGGCCGGATTTATGCGGCCTGCAGTCTGTAGGCCGCCTTGTTGCACGCCCCGCGCCCGGCAGGGTCGCGGCAGTCTGTGCCGCGCGCGCCCCGCCGCTGTGCCGATCAGGTCACAGGGTCAGGGCCAAATTCATTGGGACCGACGGTGCCACGCTGCGAAAACCAATACAATATGACCAATGCGCCGACAAGCGGGACAAAAGCAATCAGCAACCACCAGCCCGACCGGCCGACATCATGCATCCGCCGCACGGCAACCGTCAGCGACGGCAGCAAGGTCGCCAGACTCCACAGCATGGCGATAACACCATACTCACCCATCGGCCTGTGAAACAGCACACTGCCGATCACGGCCAGCACCAGACTGACCAATGCGGCGAACAGGTTGAACCACCAGTATTCCTGCCGTCTCGCCCGTCCTGAAAAATCGGCGTATTTTCCAAACACCGTCCGGACCGCCTCTTGCATCCCCATATCTGCCATTGTTCCGTCTCCGCTCTGAACACCACTTGGTGAACATGGGCCAAGGGCTGCTTTCGTGCAACAATTTTCCGCAAGGTCCCAAGTGGGTCGGGGCCTGCCGCGACTCTTCCGTCCTACACCTTGACGCGCAGGCGCATACCCCAAGACAAGGCGGGCATCTTGGCCTTTGGCAACCCGCAAGGCGTCAACATAAGGGCGGTGCGAAACGGGTGCTGCGGCAGCGGCGGTGTCATGATGCAGGGATTAGCGTAGCGCTAATTTTGAAATCTATGATGTTGATTGGATTGTATATTGTCAGGCTTGCACGCGGGGGAGCCTGCGCTGTTTCACGGCGTTTTTTGACCTATCTTCGGTTCGGTTCCCTTCTTGATCCGGTCCAGATTGGCCCAATGCCGGGCATAGACCAGCAAGGTCAGTACGATGATCAGCAACATCATTTGCCCCCGATCCATCACAACCAGCCACAGGCTGGACATGGCCGCCGCCGTCAACGCCCCGATGCTGGAAATGCGGCTGATCAAGACCGCGACGGCCCAGGTCGCGCAGGTGGCCAGACCCACCGGCCAAGCCAGCGCCAGCAGGACGCCGATGAAGGTCGCCACGCCCTTACCGCCCTTGAACCGCAGCCATACCGGAAACAGGTGGCCCAGAAAGCTGCACAGGGCCGCCAGTTGCGCCGCATCCTCGCCCACCAAGGCGCGCGCCAGCAGCACCGCGATGGCCCCCTTGGCCGCGTCCAGCAGCAAGGTCGCGGCGGCGGCCGCCTTGTTGCCGGTCCGCAAGACATTGGTGGCCCCGATATTGCCCGACCCGATCTGCCGCAGGTCGCCCAGGCCCATGATCCGGGTGATGACCAGCCCAAAGGGAATCGACCCGAGCAGGTAGGACAGCAGCCCGACCAAAACCAGCATCAACGGTGCAGAGGTGATGTCCGGCATATTCTACCCCTGATAGACCTGTGCGCCACCCACCCAGGTTGCCAGCACCTTACCCTCCATCCGCTGGCCGTCAAAGGGCGTGTTCTTGGATTTCGATTTCAGGCCAAAGCGGTCCAGCAAGAAGGGCGCGTCGGGATCGAACAGCACCAGATCCGCCGGCGCCCCCTCGGCCAACCGCCCCTGCGGCAAGCCCAGCCGTCGTGCCGGGTTCAGCGCCAGCGCCGCGAACAGTCGCGGCAAGGTCACCGCACCGGCATGATACAGTCGCATCGCCGCTGGTAGCAGGGTCTGCAACCCCACCGCCCCGCTGGCGGCCTCTTCAAAGGGCAGCCGCTTGGATTCCTCATCCGCCGGGGTGTGGAAACTGGCGATCACGTCAATCACCCCGTCGGCCACTGCCTGCACCATGGCCAGCCGGTCATCCTCGCAGCGCAGTGGTGGCGTCAGTTTGAAGAAGGTCCTGTAATCGCCGACATCAAACTCGTTCAGCGTCAGGTGATGAATCGATACCCCCGCCGTCACATCCAGCCCGTCCCGCCTGGCCCGCAGCAGTGCGGGCAGGCTGCGTGACGTGGTGATCTGATCGGCGTGATAGCGCGCCCCGGTCATCTCGACCAGACCCAGATCGCGGTGCAGCCCGATCAGCTCGGCCATGGGCGAGACCTGTGGCAGGCCGTACAGGCTGGCGAACTTGCCCGCCGTGGCCGCCGCCCCCGCCGACAGCCCCGGCTCTTGCGGATGCCCCACCACCAGCGCCCCCAGACCGCGCGCATAGGTCATGGCGCGGGCAAGGGCGCGGGTGTTGGTGCTGACATGAAAGCCATCGGTAAAGGCCACGGCACCGGCATCCAGCAAAAAGCCGATCTCGGTCATCTCGCAGCCCAGCCGCCCCTTGGTCAGGGCTGCCATGTGCCGGATACGCACCACCGATTCCGCCGCCCTGCGCGTGACAAACTCCAGCAACTCGGGCGTGTCGATCGCGGGCGTGGTGTCTGGCCGCGCAATGATCGTCGTCACCCCACCCGCCGCCGCCGCAAGCCCAGCCGAGCGGAAGGATTCCTTATGCCGCTCCCCCGGCTCGCCCACCTTGACGCCCCAATCGACAATGCCGGGGGCAAGACACATGCCGCCGCAGTCGATCTGCCGGCCCGCATGGGGGGCCGGCCCGTTCAGCGCAGTGATCAGGCCGTCATGCACGGTCAGCGAGCCGATTCTATCGGTGCCGGTTTCGGGGTTGATCAGGCGGGCATTGGTCAGGTGCAGGTTCATGCGGCAAACCAGATGAACCAGATGGTAAAGGCAAAGATAAAGAGCAGCGCGACGGTGGCGACCATGCCGGCAACGCGGGCGTCAGATTTCGGGGGCTTCATCGTGTCACCGTAACCTGGGCCGCAAGGCTTGGTAACGCTACGCACCCTACCGCAGAATGACCTGTCATCATGCCATCACCTCCACCGCCGCCCGTCCGCGTTCGGCCCGCAGGTTGCGGGCCAGCAGGTCCATGCAGGCCATGCGGACGGCGACGCCCATCTCGACTTGTTCTTGAATGACGCTGCGGTTGATGTCGTCGGCCAACTCGCCGTCGATCTCGACCCCGCGGTTCATGGGACCCGGATGCATCACGATGGCATCGGGTTTGGCGTGGCCGAGTTTCTCGGCGTCCAGCCCGTAGCGGTGGTAGTATTCGCGTTCGGACGGGATGAAGCCGCCATCCATCCGCTCTTTCTGAAGGCGCAGCATCATCACCACATCGGCCCCCTGCAGCCCCTTGCGCATGTCGTCATAAATCTCGCAGCCCCAGTCTTGCACGCCGGGCGGCATCAGGGTCGGTGGCCCGATCAGGCGCAGGTTGCTTTCCATCTTGCCCAGCAGGATCAGGTTGCTGCGGGCGACGCGGGAATGCGCGATGTCGCCGCAGATCGCCACGGTCAGCCGGTGCAACCGACCCTTGGCGCGGCGGATCGTCAGCGCGTCCAGCAGGGCCTGTGTCGGGTGCTCGTGCCGCCCGTCGCCCGCATTCAGGACGGCGCAATTGACCTTGGATGCCAGCA
>JBAXXO010000182.1:0-6528 GCA_037127855.1 Alphaproteobacteria bacterium | reverse complement strand
GGGTTCAACTCGGCCACCTATCTGCAGAACACCACCGATTTTCTGGAGTTCTGGGATGTGGGATCAGGCATGGTCAAGGGCGCCTTTTTTGGCTTTATCGTGGCGCTGATGGGCTGCTATTACGGGCTGAATTCGGGGCGCGGGGCACAAGGCGTCGGGTCGGCCACCAAATCGGCCGTTGTGGCGGCGTCGGTGGCGATCCTTGCGGCCAATTATGTGCTGACGGGGCTGTTTTTCACGTCATGATCCGTCTGATCAATGTGCACAAGGCTTTCGGACCCAACCGCGTGCTGCGCGGGATCAATCTGACGATTCCCAAGGGCGAAAGCATGGTGATCATCGGGGGGTCGGGCACCGGCAAATCGGTGCTGCTGAAATCGGTGCTGGGGTTGGTGACACCCGACCAAGGGACCATCACACTGGACGATGTCGATGTGACCCGAACCGAGCGTGACGCCTTTCTGGCCCGCTTTGGCATGTTGTTTCAGGGCGGTGCGCTGTTTGACTCGATGCGCGTCTGGGAAAACGTCGCCTTTCGGCTGATGCGCGGCGCATCGGCGCTGCCAAAGGCTGAGGCGCGCACAATAGCGCTGGAAAAACTGCGCCGGGTCGGGTTGACGGCTGACAAAGCCGATCTCTTCCCGGCAGAACTGTCAGGGGGCATGCAAAAGCGGGTCGGTCTGGCACGGGCGATCGCGGCAGAGCCCGAGATCATTTTCTTTGACGAGCCGACAACGGGGCTCGACCCGATCATGTCGGGTGTCATCAATGCCCTGATCCGTGAAATTGTGGTCGAGATGGGGGTGACGGCGATGACGATCACACATGACATGTCATCGGTGCGCGCCATCGCCGACCGGGTGGCGATGCTGCATGACGGGATGATCCGATGGACCGGCGCCATTGGCGATATGGATGCCGCGCCCGACCCGTATTTGCAACAATTCATCCATGGCCGCGCCGAAGGCCCGATTGAAAGTGTGCGGTAACCCGGCCCGATCGGGAAACTTGGGTCAGCCGATTGATTGCTCAGGTTGCTGTTCGTTCTAACCTTCGATGATTGATACAGGATTTTGTGAAAGGTCATCAGGAAAACCTGACTTGCAACACTTTTCATGCGCGCATCTTGGCAAGACAGATTGGGTGGCCGCGAGGCCCGTCCCAGCGTACGGCGCCTTTGCCAGAACCAAGCGCCGTCCGACTTGCA
Source organism: Alphaproteobacteria bacterium (assembly GCA_037127855.1). Classification (GTDB taxonomy): domain Bacteria; phylum Pseudomonadota; class Alphaproteobacteria; order Rhodobacterales; family Rhodobacteraceae; genus Stagnihabitans. The sequence goes on along the minus strand of JBAXXO010000182.1, from coordinate 5,321 downwards.
AAAGAAGGCACGCGATCAAGGTCGCTCGGAAATACGGGGGAGTACCAAGAGAGTGTACGAAAAGAATTGAGAAAGTTCGCGGTGAAAAGTGCTTCCAGTTCAGAATTCAGCGTGCCGCAAACCTGGTTTGATTTCAAATCCCGCGTCCCATAACCAGTCAACACCATCCTTCGCATCAGTTGCGGCGGGCAAGCACAGACGTGCCGGCCTTGATTGACCCCAAGCTGACCGATTGCAACCCGGGTCGTGCGCAAGGACTTGGTCGGAGTCTGTCCTATACCCGTGCCGAAATCGACGCAGGTTCGGCCTTTGCGGCGCCCGGGTCCCAAAGCTGACCGGGCAAGCGACCAAAAGACAACCGGCCCAAATCCAAGCAAGTTCTTCAAAAAGACTTGAAAATCCTCTTGGAATTGAAGATACACGGGTAACGCGTGGGGTATGGTATGTGGTCAAAGTTTCGGTCGGCGCTGCGTTTGGCGCAATACGCGGCACACCAGCTGTTCAATGGGCTGATTGTGGTTTTGGCCTTGGGCATGGTCTTGGCCTGCCTTGCGGCCGCACTGGGTGCCTTGCCTTGGCCAGTCCTTAGCCTGTCCTACGGCGGCCAGCCAGTTGTAAATGCCGGCATGTGGGCACAAGTGGCGCTCACGGTTCTGGCAGTTGCGCTGACCTTTTACCTGCCCGCCAACAGCCGCATGAGCCGGTTGGAGCGCAGCCATCGCAGCTTTGCCATGGGGATGGATGATGTGGCGCGGGCCTACCGCGCCGCCCATTCCGCCGACCGCACGGGCGTCTTTGCCTTGTCGGGCGAGTTTGATTCCATGCGTGAAAGACAGGAGCATCTGCGCAACCATCCCAACCTGACGCACTTGGAACCGGAATTGCTGCAACTTGCTGCCCAGATGAGCCATGAGGCGCGCGAACTTGCGCAAACCTACAGCGATGAAAAGGTCAATCGCGCCAAGCTGTTCTTGAAACAACGCCAGCAAGAACTGCATAGCCTGACCGACCGTCTGGCCGCTGCCCGCCGCACCTGTGATGAATTGCGCGTCTGGATGGTCGATATCAAGGCCGAAGAGAGCACGGCACAGCAGCAAATCCGGCGGCTTGAGGCGGATCTGAAGGAGATCATGCCGACCTTGGCCTATGATTTCGATCATGGCGAAACAGTCGACGCCAATGTCGTCAGCCTGGCCAAGCCCGGCAAGGACCGCGGCGCGCCTTGACCCCATCCCACCACCACGTCACTGTACCGCGGTGAAATACGCAAACCTTGCCCTGTTGATCCTGTTTCCTGTCGCTTGGTTCGCGCCCCTGCTGCGTGCGGCGCTGTTGCCCTGGTTCGGGATGTCAGAAATCTCGGTCATCTCGGGGTTGCAATCACTCTGGCAGACCGATGCCGCCCTGGCCTTGATGGTGACATTTCTGGCGATCCTTGCGCCCATGCTCAAGGTTATCGGACTGGCGCTGATCGACTGGGGTTTGCTGTCCGAAACCCTGCTTCCGGCGTTGCAAATCCTTGGCAAACTGGCCATGGCAGACGTCTTCTTGCTGGCGCTGTACATCGTGATCGCCAAGGGCGTCGGACACACGACCATCGAAGTGGCTTGGGGAACATATCTGTTTTCGGGCTGCATTCTGGCATCGGTCGTACTGTCGATCTGGCGCGGCTTGCGACGGGCACAGCACTAAGGCACAAGGCCCCATGGCAAAATCAACCAGCACCTTTACCTGTACCGCCTGCGGCGCGGCCCATTCCAAATGGATCGGCCGATGCGAAGGCTGTGGCGCATGGAACACCATTGTCGAGGAAGCGCCGCTATCCGCCGGACCCAAAGCGCTGGGTGGCAAGGGGAAATCAATTCCGTTGACCGACCTTGCCACGCGCGAGGCATCGCCCGCCCGTGCGTCATCGGGGATCAATGAACTGGACCGGGTGTTGGGGGGCGGCCTGGTGACGGCCTCGGCCATTCTGGTGGGCGGCGATCCGGGGATCGGGAAATCGACCCTGCTGTTGCAGGCAACCGCAGCCTTTGCGCGCAAGGGGCTGAATTGCATGTATATCTCGGGCGAAGAGGCGGCGGCGCAGGTGCAGATGCGGGCGCACCGGCTGGGGCTGTCGGATGCCAAGGTGGCCTTGGGGGCGGAAACCAACCTGCGCGATATTTTGACGACGCTGGACACGCACCGCCCGGGGTTGGTGGTGATCGATTCCATTCAGACGATGTGGCTTGATACTGTCGACTCTGCGCCGGGCTCGGTGTCACAGGTGCGGGCGGCCAGCCACGAACTGGTGACTTTTGCCAAGCGCCGCGGCGTGTCGGTCATTCTGGTCGGCCATGTCACCAAAGAGGGTCAGATTGCCGGGCCCCGGGTCGTGGAACACATGGTTGACACCGTCCTGTATTTCGAGGGCGAACGCGGCCATCAGTTCCGCATCCTGCGCGCTGTGAAGAACCGCTTTGGCCCGGCAGATGAGATTGGAGTGTTCGAAATGACCTCAGATGGCCTGGCCGAGGTTACCAACCCATCTGCCCTGTTTCTGTCGGACCGCGAAAAGGCCACGGCGGGGTCGGCGGTGTTCGCCGGGATCGAGGGGACAAGGCCGGTTCTGACCGAAATCCAGGCGCTGGTTGCGCCCTCCACCCTTGGCACGCCGCGACGGACGGTGGTGGGGATCGATGGCGGGCGACTAAGCACGATTCTGGCCGTGCTGGAGGCGCGATGCGGCATCAGCTATGCCGGTCTGGATGTGTTCTTGAATGTCGCGGGGGGCATGCGGGTGAATGAACCGGCGGCGGATCTGGCGATTGCGGGGGCGATCCTGTCGGCCCGCGAAGATGTGGCAATTCCGCCAGATATGGTGCTTTTCGGTGAGATATCCTTGTCGGGGGCCCTGCGTCCCGTCGGGCAGACCGAAAACAGGTTGAAAGAAGCCTCGAAACTTGGTTTCACACGAGCCATCGCGCCGACCCGGTCAAAGCTGGGGCAGGATACTGGCATGCGGGTACGTGAGATGCCCGACCTGACGGCGTTTGTGGGCGATATGTTCGGCGCAGGCTGATAGGATGGCAGAATGAGCGGCTTTACATTGATTGATGGCGTCTCGGCGGGGGTGATCGTGCTCTCCGCCGTGCTGGCCTATTCGCGTGGTTTCGTGCGCGAGGCGATGGCGATTGCGGGCTGGGTGGGGGCTGCCGTGCTGGCCTTTGTGTTGGCCCCCTCGGTACAGCCGCTGATCAAGGAAGTGCCGGTCCTCAACACCTTCATCGCCGACAATTGCGAATTGTCGATCGTTGCGGCCTTTGCCTGTGTCTTTGCGCTGGGGCTGATCGTGGCCTCGCTGTTCACACCACTGTTTTCGTCAGTGATCCAACGCTCGGCCCTTGGCGGAATCGATCAGGGGCTGGGCTTTCTGTTCGGTGCCGTGCGCGGTGCCGTGCTGATCGCGGTGGCCTTCTTTGTCTATGACCGGGCAAGCCTGACCAATTCGGTCGCGATGGTGGACAACTCCCGCTCGGCCAAGGTCTATGCCTCGGTTCAGGACAAGATCACGGCGGCGGTGCCCGAGAATGTGCCGGGCTGGATCATCGGGCGTTACAACGACCTGACCAAGGTCTGCGCCCCCGCCGCCAAACCCAGCGCCCCCGAGGCGACCCCGCCCGCTGACGCGACCAATGCCCCGGCGGCACCCAGCAACTGAAAGCTGCGTCATGACAATCGCAGCGTGACATGGTGATGACAAAGCCCTAAAGGTCGGCTGATTATTGTCCTCGGAGGCCGCATGCGCCCTTTCCTGTCTCACCCCTTCGACGATGACAAACTGAAAGAGGAATGCGGCGTATTTGGTGTGATCGGCGTGTCCGATGCGGCCAATTTCGTGGCCCTTGGCCTGCACGCCTTGCAGCACCGCGGGCAAGAGGCGGGCGGCATCGTCAGCTATGACCCGACCGAAGGGTTCAATTCGGCCCGCCGTTTTGGCTATGTACGCGACAATTTCACCAAGCCCGATGTCATGGAAACTCTGCCGGGCAGCCTGTCGATCGGCCATGTCCGTTATTCGACCGCGGGGTCCAAGGGGGCGACCGCGATTCGTGATGTGCAGCCGTTCTTTGGCGAGTTTTCCATGGGCGGGGCGGCCATCGCCCATAACGGCAACCTGACCAACGCCAACGCCCTGCGCCGCGAACTGATCGAGCGTGGTTCGATCTTTCAATCCTCATCCGACAGCGAATGCATCATTCATCTGATGGCAAGGTCGATCCAGAAAACCATCGCCGAACGCATCAAGGACGCGCTGCGCCGGGTCGAGGGGGCGTTTTCTGTGGTCGCCATGACGCGCACCAAACTGATCGGCGTGCGCGACCCCTTGGGCGTGCGGCCCCTGGTGCTGGGCCGGATCGGCGACAGCGCATGGGCATTGTCATCGGAAACCTGCGGGCTCGACATCATCGGCGCAGAGTTTGTGCGCGAGATCGACCCCGGCGAGATGGTGCTGATCGAGGATGGCAAGATCCAGTCCACCCGCCCCTTTGGCCCCGCTGCCTCGCGGTTCTGCATCTTTGAACATGTCTATTTCAGCCGCCCCGACAGCATTCTGGGCGGCCGCTCGGTCTATGAAACCCGCCACAAGATCGGCGTGGAACTGGCGCGCGAGGCACCGGTCGATGCCGATCTGGTCTGCCCGGTCCCCGACAGCGGCACGCCTGCCGCCATCGGGTTCAGTCAGGAAAGCGGCATCCCCTATGCCATGGGCATCATCCGCAACCAGTATATGGGCCGCACCTTCATCGAGCCGACCGAGTCCATCCGCAACATGGGCGTGCGGCTGAAGCTGAACGTGAACCGCGCCCTGATAAAAGGCAAGCGGGTCATATTGGTCGACGATTCGGTCGTGCGCGGCACCACCTCGCGCAAGATCAAGGACATGATCCTCGAAGCCGGTGCTGCCGAGGTCCATTTCCGTATCGCCAGCCCCCCCACCGCATGGCCCTGCTTTTACGGTGTCGACACGCCCGAACGGTCCAAACTGCTCGCAGCCTCGATGTCCGAGGAAGAGATGCGACAATGGATCGGCGTGGACAGTCTGAGATTCATCTCGCTGGACGGGTTGTACCGCGCCGCGGGCGAGGCGGGCGGGCGTGACCCCGAGCAACCGCGCTATTGCGACGCGTGCTTTTCCGGCGACTATCCGATCTCGCCGTCTGACAAGCTGGAAGAAGGGTTCGAGATGAAGGCTGCGGAATGACCACCACCGCCGTTGACGCCTATTTTTCGGCGATCCCGGATCCGGCCAAATGGGCGGCGCTGCAAGACCTGCG
>JBAXXO010000181.1:0-6536 GCA_037127855.1 Alphaproteobacteria bacterium | reverse complement strand
GCGCAGGAGATGATGATTTTCGACATGGGGGCCTCCGGAAGGAAGGATGGCATGGGAGCGGGTCCGGGGAAAGGGGGTGCCTGGGGAGATGCGGAGGAAAGGGTGGTGCCTGAAATCACGCACCATGCCCGGCGACATTCCATAACAAATAAAATATGTAACATTTTATTAATTCATAGGATAAAACATGTAACATATTTCATATAGACATTCAGAGGAGAACGCCATGATGCCAGTCATCAGGATAAACGATGCCACATTCGCCGACCTTAGCACCCTCAAAACTTGGTTCAAAACCAAGTCGCCGGGTGAAACAATAGATCGAATTGTGAGAGAAGCCATGGAGCAACTCGGCATGGAGAGGGACGGAGAAGAGGCAAGTGAGAGCTTGACGACGAAGAGAGATGAAGCCGTGATGCAGTTCAAAACTGCGCCCGGCCTTAGCTTTACAAAGCCAATGGCGGCGCAAGTTGCAGGAATGAAACTGCAAAATCCAACTTGGGGTGCAATTTTGCACGCAATGATTTCGCAAATCAAGGCGAAGGGTTTTGAGGGAGAAAAGCTTGTTAGCGCACTAAATGTTCCCGCCAAGGCGATCAAGTTCGAAGACGACGGTTATAGATATCGGCCAGACCTTTGCATCTCGGTTCAGGGACAATCAGCAGTCGAGGCATGGAAAGAGGTGGATCGCCTTGCCAAGAAGTGGCGCATTCCGGTGGTGGTGGAGTTTACTTGGCGACAGAATCCCAAGGCACAGCATCCGGGAAAGAACGGCGTGTTGACGTCTGGCATTTAGGACGCAAGAGTCGGGGCGTGCCTCAACGTACGGGGAACAACTTTCCAACACGACAGGCTATGATAGACGTGGAGGCGTCAGACCAGATCGAAAGTCGCAATGGACCGGGAGGCGACGACGGGCCGGGTGACGACGCGGTCCCGCCGGTGCCGTCATCGTGACCGGATATGGGATGCGGGGTTGAACAGGAAGGTGCCTTTGGCCCGATCTGGTTGCCAGATTGGCAATCTTTCAGGCGGGGTGGCCTGCCTGGGGGCGATCAGTCGGGCAGGGGTGGGGTTCGGGTCGGTGGCTGGCGGTAGGGGCCGGTTGCCTCGAAAGCGCAGGCGAGGGCGAGCAGGGCTGCATCGTCATAGGCGCGCCCGGCCAGTGTCAGCGCGGCGGGTAGCCCGGTGTCGGGCATCAGACCCATGGGCAGGGTGACCGTGGGCACGCCAAGATGGCGCAGCACAAGGTTGCCATTGGCGACCCAGGTGCCGTTGCGCCAGGCGAGGTCGGCCGAGGCCGGGTTGGTGTCGGCATCGGCGGGGGCAACATCTGCCACGGCGGGAAAAATGACGGCGTCGAGGTTCAGAGCGTCCATCCAGTCTTCGAGGTCGAGGCGGCGGGTGTGTTCAAGACCCGCCAGTCCGGCCTGCAAATAGGGGATGTCGTGCAGCGCGCCCGGCGGATGGGCGCGGGCGCGGGCCGGATACTGGGCGATGTCGTCGCTAAAGCCTGTGTAACGGTCCGGCAGGCTGCCTTGGGGCGCTGGGGCGATGCGGGTGCCATCGACCTGCGACAGGCGGTTGAGATTTGGGTCGGCATTGGTGCGCAGAAAGTCATCCCAGGCCCAGACCGACAGGTCGGTGGTTTCCACGGCCAGAAAGGCGGCAGGGATCAGGCCACGGGTCTTGACAGTTGGGCAGCCGGGCCGGTCGCCCTCGTAGTTCGACACAAGGGGGAAATCTGTGGTGATCACGGTGGCGCCCGCCGCCTCGATCGCGGCGCGGGCGGCCTGAAAGAGGGTCAGGATCGAGGGACGGGTGTCGATGCGCTGACCCGTGGGGCCGCCGATACCGGGGCCGCCGGTGCCTGCAAGCGGGTCGGCGTTGATATACATGGCAGGGACGCCGAGGCGCTTGCCGGCCAGCGTCGCCATGCGGGCCAGGGCGGGGAAAGAGGGCGGTCGGACCTGCGCGGGTTTCGGCAGGGCGATCCAAGGCTGGCAGCGCCACAGATCACCGCTTGGGTCGGGGTCGTCGGTGACGAGGATGTCCAGCAGTTCCAGCAGGTCGGCCATGCTGCGGGTATGGGGCACCACGACGTCCATCGTGGGCACGAGGGGCCAGTTGCCGCGGGTCGAGATCATGCCGCGGCTTGGGGTATATGCGCACAGGCCGTTATTGGCGGCGGGGGCGCGGCCCGAGGACCAGGTTTCCTCGGCCAGTCCAAAGGCGCAGAGGCTGGCGGCGGTCGCGGTGCCCGACCCGTTGGACGAGCCCGAGGCAAAGGCGGCGGTCAGGACGGCTGCGTTATACGGGCTTTCGGCGCGGCCATACAGCCCGCGCTGCATGCCACCATTGGCCATCGGCGGCATGTTGGTCAGGCCAAGCAGGATTGCCCCCGCCGCGCGCAGACGCGAGACGGCAAAGGCGTCATCGGTGGCGATCAGACCGGCAAAGGCGGGCGAACCTGCGGCTACGGTCAGGCCGCGCACCTTGTAGCTGTTCTTGGCCGAGTAGGGGATGCCATCGAGCGGCCCAAGGCTTTGGCCAGCGGCACGGCGCAGGTCCGACCTGCTGGCTTCGGCCATGGCGTCGGGGTTGAGGATGGGCAGGGCGTTGAGGACGGGGTCATAGGCGGCAATGCGCGCAAGGTAGGCGGTGACAAGGGCGGCGCTGGTGGTGCGCCCCGATTGCAGCGCGGCGCGCAGGTCGGCGATGCTGGCCTCGACGACATTCATGTCAGCTTGGGGGGCGTGGCAGGCTGAGGGCGAGTTTGCGGCCCTCGTGGAAGGCATAGGCGGCCAGGCGCGGTGCGGTGCAGTCGCCGATGCGGTGCGTGGTCTTGCCGGCGAAGGTTTCGGGGAAGGGGTCATAGGCGCGGTTTGTGGTGCTGAGCACCAGCGCCGAGGTGGCGATCGTGTCTTCGCTGCCGGTCAGGTTGTTGCGCAGGGTGACGCCATTGCCGTGCCATGCGGTGAGTGAATGTTCGGTCATGAACCGCACGCCCAACTGCGCCATGCGGCGGCGCGCCTCGGTGTCGGCCGCGGTGCGGGCAATTTCGCGGCCGACATATGGCTCGGGCGTCACGATCGTGACCTGTTTGCCCTGTTCGGCCAGCGCCCAGGCGGTGCCGACGCCGCGCCAGTTGCTGCCCTCATCATAAAGCACCACGGAATCACCGATGCGGGCCTCGCGCCTCAGCACCTGTTCGGGGGACCAGACATGGCCGAGGTCGATGCCGGGAAGGCGGGGCAGATGAGGTTGCCAGCGTTGAAAGCCCGTGTCGTCGGGCAATGACCCGGTGGCAAGGATGACGGTTTGGGCGGGGTGGTTTGCGATATCGTCGGTGTCGAGATAGGTGTTCAGGCGCAGGGTGACGCCAAGGTTTGTGAACTGTCGTTCGTACCAATCCATCAGGTCCAGAATCTGGGCGCGGCGGGGTTGCAGCCCGGCAAGGCGGAACTGACCGCCGATGACCGGCAAAGCCTCGGCCAGTTCGACGCGGTGGCCGCGTTCGGCGGCGGCGCGGGCGGCTTCGAGCCCGGCGGGGCCCGCCCCCACGATCAGGATGTGGTGCGGTGTTGTGGCGGGGGTAAAGCGGTCGCCGCCCCATTCCCATTCGCGGCCGACCGAGGGGTTGATCAGGCAGGAAATCCAATAATCGCGACTGCGGCGACCCCAGCACATCTGGTTGCATGAGATGCACCCGCGGATGTCGCTGCTGCGCCCCTCGGTCGTCTTGCGCGCCAGATGTGGGTCGGCGATCTGGCCGCGCACGATCGAAACCAGATCAGCCTCGCCCGATGCAAGGATTGCTTCCGCGTTTTCAGGCGTGCGGATGCCGGCCTCGGAGGTGATCCTGGCGTGTGTGACGATGGATTTCAGTTGCGCGGTCAGGGGCGTGGTAAGCTTCTCGCCTGCGGTAAAGGCGGGGATGATGCCTTCGAAATCGAGATAAGATCCGTAGCCCACGGTGACATAATCGATATGGCCGGTGGCGTCGTGCAAGGCGACAATCTCGCACAGCGCCTCGGCGTTCAGGGTTACGGAATAGGCGTTCGAATAAGAGATGGCGAGACCGATGATGAAGTCTTCGCCACAGGCCCGGCGGATGCCCTCGATCAGCAGGCGGGAAAAGCGGGTGCGATTTTCAAGGCTGCCCCCCCATTGGTCGCTGCGCTGATTGCTCCACGGGGTCCAGAACTGGTCGAGCAGCGAATGATAGGCAGCCCAAACCTCGACACCGTGAAAGCCGGCCTTCTGGCTGCGGATGGCGGCGGCGATATGGGCGGCGAGCAACTCGTCGATCTCGGCCCCGGTCATGGCATGCGAGCCGTCGCTGTCGTGGTAGGACGGGCCGCCAGAGGGGCTCCAAGACGGCGCAAAGGACAGGTCGGCGTCGCCATGCGCGCCGATATGGTATTGCTGCTGCAAGATGACGGCGCCTGCGTCCTTGACGGCGTCGGTGATGCGGCGGAAATGCGGGATGATGTCGTCAGATATCAGATAGTTGCCACGGGTCAGCACGCCGGTCCGGTGGACGGGAACGGGTTCAGACACGATCATGCCCGCCCCGCCCAAGGCGCGTTCCAGAAGATAGCCATGCACGCGGGCGCCGGGCAGGCCGGCCTCGGACATGTTGGCAGTGTGGGCGCCGAACACGATGCGGTTGCGCAGGGTCTGGCCGCGCAGGGTAAGCGGAGAGAGCAAGTGCTTGGTCATGGCGCGCCCCGGGTATGGTTTCAGGCCCAGCCGGTGGGCCGTGTGGCCAGCCAGTGCAGCGCCGCCTGCGGCATGCGGGGCCGGGCGGTCGCGTTCCAAGTGTCGCGCGCACGCGAGAAGAGGGCGCGGTCAAGGGTGCCGCAGACGGTGATGGCAGCCAGGCCTGCCCGCGTGTCTGCCGTGCGGACCACAGCCAGCGGGCCCGAAAAGCAATCGCCAAAAGTCAGCCTTGGGCCCGGCGACTGGTGGCGCAGGTCATTGATCCCTGCCAGCAGGGCATCGGCGTTGCCGTGTAGATCGGACAGGACGGCGCTGTGCATCGGGTGTGACCCTATTCGGCGGCGATGTCGTAGCCCGAGATGGCCTTGACCTCAAGAAACTCTTCCAGACCCCAGATGCCGCCTTCGCGAGCGCGGCCCGAGGCTTTGACGCCACCAAAAGGGGCCCCGGCGCCGCGCGCCTCGCCGTTCATCTCGACCATGCCGGAACGCAGGGCACGCGACAGGCGGTTGCGGCGCGGGCCGTTGGCGGTTTGCACATAATTGGTCAGGCCGTAGGGCGTGTCATTGGCGATTCGGATGGCGTCAGCCTCGGTGTCGAAGGGCAGGATCGACAGGACGGGGCCAAAGATTTCCTCGCGTTCTATAGTCATGCCGGGGACCACGTCGGCAAAGACGGTGGGCCGGACAAAGAAGCCACGATTGACGCCGTCGGGCAGGCCGGGGCCGCCGGTGATCAGGCGCGCGCCTTCGTCGATGCCCTTTTGGATATAGGCTTGAATCTGGTCCCATTGGCGCTTGTTGACCACGGGGCCGATGTGATCGCCGGGGTTATGGGCGGAACCGACCTGAATTGCCCCTGCCACCGCGCCCGCGATTTCGACGGCACGGTCGTAACAGGGCCGTTCGACCAGCATGCGCGAGGGGGCGTTGCAGGATTGGCCCGAATTGTTCATCAGATGCCGCACGCCGCGCTCGACCGCCTTGTCATCGGCATCGGCGAAGATCAGGTTCGCGCCCTTGCCGCCAAGCTCCAGCGTCACGCGTTTCAGGGTCTGGGCGGCGGCGACCGAAATGGCGCGGCCGGCACGTGTGGAGCCGGTGAAGGAGATCATGTCGACCATGGGGTGGGCCGACATTTGGGCGCCGACACCCGGGCCGTCGCCATTGACCAGATTGAACACGCCGGCGGGCAGGCCCGCGTCATGGCAGAATTCGGCGAAGATCATGGCCGAGAGCGGGCTTTCCTCAGAGGGTTTGAGCACGCAGGTGCAGCCGGCCAACAGCGCCGGAATGACCTTGAGGGCGATCTGGTTCATCGGCCAGTTCCACGGTGTGATCAGACCGACGACGCCGATCGGTTCAAGCGCGATCTGGGTGGTGGGGGGCGTGGGGGCCGAGCGGCTTGATCCAATCCAACTGGTCGAAGGCGGTCAGGAAATTTGTCAGATGCCATGGCAGGCAGGGGGCCTGCGACGCGCGGGCCATGTCAATGGGGGCACCCATTTCCATGGCGATGGCCTGCGCCAGGTCTTCGACGCGCAATTCGTAATGGGCCAGGATGCGGGTGACGGCAGCCCGGCGTTCGCCTGGTGACGTGGCGGCCCAAGCTGGGAAGGCGGCGCGGGCGGCGGCCACGGCGGCGTCGGTATCGGCCTGCGCGCCCAGTGAGATCACGGCGCAGACCTCTTCGCTCGAGGGGTCGATCACGGGGCAGTCGCGGGGGGTGACCGGGGCGGTCCAGTGACCGTTGATGTAAAAGTCGCGGCGGGTGAGCATGGGAGACTCCTTGGATTGACCGCAGGGTGACAG
>JBAXXO010000180.1:0-6576 GCA_037127855.1 Alphaproteobacteria bacterium | reverse complement strand
ATCCATGACGGCGCGCGCCCGTTGGTCTCGTCTGTTGTGATCGGCAGGGTCTTGGCCGCCTTGGACCGGTCGCCAGGGGCAGCGCCGGCCCTGCCGGTCAGCGATGCGTTGTGGGTTGGCGAGGGCGGACAGGTCACGGGGACGCGCGACCGAACGGGGCTGCTGAGGGCGCAGACACCGCAGGGCTTTCATTTTGACGCGATTGTGGCGGCCTATGCCAACCATCCGGGCGATGCGGCGGATGATGTCGCCGTGGCGCGTGCGGCGGGGATCGACATTGTCGTGGTCGAGGGCGATGAGGACAATCTGAAAGTGACCTTTCCCGGCGATCTTGCCCGGGCAGAGGCGATCTTGAAAGGGTGGAACATGGATGTGCGGACGGGGAACGGCTTTGACGTTCATGCCTTTTACCCGGGCGATCATGTCTGGTTGTGCGGCGTGTCGGTGCCACATGGCAAGGGTTTGCTGGGCCATTCGGATGCCGATGTGGGGATGCATGCCTTGACCGACGCGATCTATGGCGCGCTGGCCGAGGGCGATATCGGCCAGCACTTCCCGCCATCCGACCCGCAATGGAAGGGTGCTGCCAGCCATGTCTTCCTGTCGCATGCCGTGGCCTTGATGGCGCGGCGCGGATTTCGCCTGACCCATGCCGATGTGACGCTGATCTGCGAGCGGCCAAAGATCGGCCCGCATGCCGTGGCGATGCGGCAGGCGCTGGCAGAAATTCTGAAGGTCGAGATCGACAGGGTCTCGGTCAAAGCCACAACGTCAGAGCGGTTGGGTTTCACAGGGCGGGAAGAGGGGATCGCCGCCCTTGCCACCGCGACGCTGGTGGCGCTGTGAGCCGCTATGTCAGCATCCTGTTCGGGGTCGGGTTGCTGCGCCCTGCCCCTGGCACATGGGGTTCGGCAGTCGCTTTGGCGCTGGGCTTGGTGATCTTGCGTTTTCTGGGCTTTCCGGTCCTGCTGGCGGCGACGGTTGCGGTGGTGGGCTTGGGCTTTTGGGCGGTGGGGCGTGAATTGGCCAGTCGCCTCGGGGCGGACCCCGGCGAGATCGTGATAGACGAGGTCGCTGGGCAGTGGGTCGCCTTGCTGTTTCCGGCGGCGGCGTTCTGGTGGCGGGGATGGACGGACTGGATGCCCTATCCGGGATGGGTGGCGGCCTTCGTGTTCTTTCGGCTGTTCGACATCTGGAAGCCGGGTCTGATCGGCCGCGCGGACCGGCGGCAGGATGCGGCGGGGGTGATGCTGGACGATCTGTGGGCGGGGCTGTTTGCCGGGATTGCCACGGTCATCGCGGCGGGTGTGGCCCATGGCGTGATGTTTGCGTTCAAGTAGGACGAACCGGGAAACAGGAGGAGCCGATGGTCGATGTGGCAGCGCTGCTGCAAAGGGCGCGCGAACTGGGGATCACACTTGTCACGGCGGAAAGCTGCACCGGCGGCATGGTGGCGGCGGCCCTGACAGATATTGCCGGCGCGTCGGACGTGTTCGAGCGTGGATTCGTGACCTATTCCAACGCGGCCAAGACGGCGATGTTGGGCGTGTCTGTCACCACGCTGGACCGCTTTGGCGCGGTGTCGCAAGAGGTCGCGCGACAGATGGCCGAGGGGGCGCTGGCGCGTTCGGGCGCGCAGATGGCGGTATCGGTCACAGGCATTGCGGGGCCCGGCGGGTCGGAATTCAAGCCCGAGGGACGGGTGTGCTTCGGGCTGATGCGCCACGGGCAGCAAGCCATGACCGAGACAGTCGAGTTTGGCCCGCTGGGCCGTGGCGCAGTGCGTCTGGCGGCGCGGGACCGGGCTTTGGCATTGTTGATGGAAGCTATGGGGTAGATGGAAGCTATGGGTCAGCCTGACACGGCGGTGTGATCGGCTGGCCGCGCACCCAAAGTGCCAGCGCGCGGCCAGCCGGTGGCAGGGTCATTTCGGCAAAGCGGCGGGTTACACCCAGCCTACCCCCCATACAGCGATTTCGCCCGGGTTTCGAAGGCGCGAACGACGCGGGTCATCGCCTCGTTGAAAACCAGACCGATGATGCCGGCGAGAAGCGCGCTGCGAAACTCGAAATCGACATCAAAGGTGACGTTACAGCCTTTGGCGGTCTCGGAGAAGGCCCAGGTCGATTTCAGATGTTTGAAGGGGCCGTCGATATATTCGGAATGGATCAGGCCTGCGGATGGCAACAGGGTCACGCGGCTGCCGAATTGTTCGCGAAAGACCTTGAAGGAGATGACCAGATCGGCCTCCATCACCTGATCGCCCGGCGCGCCGCCTTGCAAGGCGGTCACACTGCGGATGCGCGCGGCCGAGTTCCACGGCAGAAACTCGGGGTAGCGGGGCACGTCGGCCACAAGGTCATACATCTGGCGGGCTGTATAGGGCAGGTCGCGGGATTCGTGGTGGCGGGGCATGGGGGCTCGATCTTGGGGGCGCGCGGTGGTTCGGGGCGCGGCAGGGCAGCGCAGATGTGCAGGCGATAGGGCGGTGCGGTGGCGTGACAGCAGCCATGGTTTTGGATAGTGTCGTGTTCTGGATAGTGTTGGCGTGGAAATCAAGGGGGTGTCATGGCGGACCGGGCTTATGTGATCGACCAGATGATCAGCGCCAAGGCGATTGCAGCGCGGGTGGAGGCGCTGGCCGCCGAAATCACCACGTGTTTTGCCGGCTGTGACAAGCTGGTTGTGGTGGGATTGCTGCGCGGCTCGTTCGTCTTCATCGCCGACCTTGTGCGCGAAATCGACTTGCCGGTGCAGGTCGATTTTCTAGAGGCGTCAAGCTATGGCGATACGATGCGGTCCAGCCGGGAAGTACGAATCCTGAAGGATTTGCGCGGCGAGATTGCCGGGCAGAATGTGCTTGTGGTCGAGGACATCGTCGATACCGGCCATACGCTGCACCATGTGCTGAACCTGCTGCGGTCGCGCGAACCCGCGCGGCTGGAGGTTTGCGTGTTGCTGGACAAGCCGACGCGGCGCGAGGTGGCCGTCAAGGCGACATGGACGGGGTTTGAAATACCCGATGAATTCGTGGTGGGCTATGGCATCGATTTTGCGCAGCGCAACAGAAACCTGCCGTATATCGGCAAGGTCAGGTTCACCGAATGTGGCTGAAGGCCGGCCCGGGCCCAAAGTTATAGACGGACGAGCCCCAAGATAGCTTTCTGTTCCGGGCTTTTGGGGTAAGCAGAACCGGTTGGATTTTAAAAGGAGCGAATGTCGATGCGGCGTATGGTGACAGGATTGGCCGGTTTGGCGGTGTTGTGTCTGGGTGCGGCGTCGGTGTTGACCATGACCCATCCGCGCGACATGGGGCCCTTTAGCGGCCTGACGGGCGACAAGGTGCATGGCGAACAGGTGTTCTGGGCCAGTGGTTGTGCCTCATGCCACATGGCACCCAAGGCCGAGGGTGACGCGCAACTGGTGCTGGCCGGGGGACAGGCTTTTGCAACTCAGTTCGGGACCTTTCATGCGCCCAATATCTCGCCCGATCCCGACCAGGGGATTGGGGGCTGGGATATCGCGACCTTTGTGCATTCTATACAGGATGGCATCTCGCCCGAGGGCGAACATGTCTATCCCGCGATGCCGTTCAGCGCCTATAGCCATATGGTGCCGCAGGATGTGGTGGACCTGAAAGCGTTTTTGGATGGTTTGCCACCGTCGGCCACGGCATCGGTCGATCATGATCTGGCGTTTCCCTACAACATCCGCCGCACGCTGGGCATCTGGAAGCTGCTGTTCGCCAAGCAAGATTGGGTCATGCCCGATTCGGTTGCGACATCGCCGCAGTTGCAGCGCGGGCGCTACATCGTCGAAGCCATGGCGCATTGTGGGGAATGCCATACGCCACGCAACGCCCTTGGCGGGTTGAACCGGGCGGCGTGGTTGTCGGGCGCACCACTGCCCGATGGGCCGGGCCGGGTGCCAAATATCACACCGGCCAAGCTGACATGGTCCGACACGGATATTGCTGCCTATCTGAGCACCGGCTTTACACCCGATTTCGACGTGGTCGGCGGATCTATGGCGCATGTGGTCGCGAATATGGGCAAGCTGCCCGAGACGGATGTAGCGGCGATCGTGGCCTATCTAAAGGCCACGCCCGCCGTGCCATAAGCTACGGTTTTGACCAGCCAAATTGATTCCCATTTGGGCGCCGTGGTGGCATGACGCCAACGTTTTGTGGCATAGGTTTTGCGTACCACCCGGAATCGGTCTTTGGTGAGGACCCGCAGGGCCCGGCGCTGTCTGTGCTGCTGCGGGTAAGGGCCTTCGGAAGGGCGGATGGTCGCATGCGCGCGGACGGTATTGTGCCGACCGGCATGGGCCTGCTGGCCCATCTACTGGGCCAATGCAGGTCGATGTCGGTCTGACCGCGAGGCAGGGATGTTTGCCAGCCGTTCCTTGCCGCAGCCACAAGCGGGTTTCCGCCCACAACGATCCTAAACTTTGGTTTAAAATCCGATTCTATACCTAAAGCCATAGAAATGTGTGTCTTGTGATCCATTCCCCGGACTGCCTGCACCGGGCATCCTTGCGGGATGGTTCAATCGGAGATCTCAGATGAAATCACTTACTCTTCTTGCGGCGGCAAGCGTTCTTTCGTTGCTGGCAAGCCATGCCACGGCACAGGACGACCCTTTTGCCGATATCGTCGAGACCCGTCACGGGCTGATGCTGCAGATGGCGGCAGATATGGCCAAGATGGGGGCGATGGTCAAAGGGGCGCAGCCTTTTGATGCGGCCGTCTCTGGCCGTGCTGCGGCCAATGTCGCGGCCATCGCGTCGGTCCTGAGCATGGATCAATGGCCGGCAGGGTCCGAAAACGGCAAAGCGACGGACAGCTTTTC
The DNA here is from genome assembly GCA_037127855.1 of Alphaproteobacteria bacterium. Taxonomy (GTDB): domain Bacteria; phylum Pseudomonadota; class Alphaproteobacteria; order Rhodobacterales; family Rhodobacteraceae; genus Stagnihabitans. The sequence continues at coordinate 1,723 of JBAXXO010000180.1, read as the reverse complement.
CAAGGCGGACATCTGGACCGCGACACCGGACTTTCTGACCAAGATTGCAGACATCAACGCCGCCACGGCGGCACTTGTGCCCTTGGCGGCAACGGATGTCGACAGTCTGAAAACCGGGATGGCCGGTGTGGGCAAGGCGTGCGGTGCCTGCCACACTGCGTACCGCATGGCTGAAAACTGACGCGCTAGCGAGGGTTTGAGCTTGCGCGGAGAATGCGGTCAAGGAAATCGATGGGGTATCGGGTTGCGATGTCGTGAGGCTTGACAGTGTTTGCACGAAAATGGGCGATTTGGCCTTGTGCAGGTTTTGGTGTCAAGAAATCATGTAAGAAAATCAAGATGAGCCTGTGCCGATACGGCAGCGGCGGTCTGCACAACGTCTCGAATACCTTGGAAGTCACAGGCATGTTCACTGGGTATTCGGGCATTCTGCTTGGTGACATGATGGCGGCCATCGAACATCTTTGCCTTTCGGGGGGGCAAATGATGCATCTTGTCATCCAAATCGACCTGTCTGGTGAGACCGAAGAAGACGTCAGGTCAGGCAAACGGGCATTCATCGTGCCACTGTCAGAGGAAGAAACGCTGAATCTTGGGACGGATATCATCCCGGTACAGGCGGGTATTGGGTTATGGCCGATTCCCTGGACGCCTTCGTCGAGGGCCGGGAACCTTGCGGCCAACCCGACCCGGAATTGAGGGCGGCGCTTGGTGATATCGTTCGCCATCTCAAAGACTTGGCCAGCCGTCAAGAACGCACCCGCACAGTGATCGGGCGGGCTGTCCATGTTGCCAATATTCTCAAGACCAAAAACGAGCCTGTGCAAGGATCTCCGCAATGTCCATGAATGCAAGGGCCAAGGCCAGTGTGGCGGACAATGGCGGCGCGCGGTCCGGCATGGCGTCCTTTGCCCGGATCGCGTGGATTCGGTTCCCTAGCGCGCGCAGCCGAAAAGCCCATGATCACGAGGTCAGGGTGAACACGTGATTGATGCGCAGCTTCAAGCTTGCGCGCTTGCGCTTTGTGCCAAAGCAATACCGCGCCCGCGCCCCTGTGACCGCTCGACGCAGGCGGGCGAAAGGGGCAGGTCTTGCGGGCCCGCTGGCCTCGGGGCCTCTTTGGTCGGCACCTCTTTGGTCGGCGCCTCTTTGGTCGGCACCTCTTTGGTCGGCACAGGGATATTCGGGGCATTGGCGCAGGGCGACCGGCCACCCTCCCCCGTGTTGCCCCATCGCGAAACACGCGCCCAACCCATCCGTGCCGTTGCGCGGATTTGTCACCTCATCGCGGTCCTTTACAGCTTTTCCAACACCTGGCCGGTCTGGCCTTTGCCATGCCCGCGCCCATCAAACCCGCGCCCACCGAAAAGGACTGCCCCAGATGATCATCCATCAGAACTCCATCGCCCTGGCCGTCAAGGGCTTTCCGGCCCGGTTCACCGACGCCTTTCTTGCCACGCGCTGTAACGTCTCAAAAGGCTGTTCACCGGCGGAAACGGGTGCGTGTGGTCTTTGCGACGCAGCGCCATCCTGACGAGACTGCCCGTGAACCGTCCTGAGACGGCCAAGACCACAGCGACGATGCGAAAGTTGATCGTCGCGCGGCGGCAGGTGGGCCAAAGCCATGCGTCATCGCCCTTGCGATTGGGGCCTCATCCGCGACCGTGAACAGATGGCGCAAGCGGCATGCGGCGGGGGGGAAAGCCGGGCTTGCGGATCGCTG